>DATHTI010000385.1:0-24395 GCA_035463335.1 Pyrinomonadaceae bacterium
TCGAACAGCTACAGCCACTCGTCGAAAAAGCGCTCGAGCGTCGCGAGCTGGTTGCGGAAACAGCGAACATGCGGCGCCAGCTCTCCACACGCGCCGAATACTTCAACATCATCGGTGCGTCGAAGCCGATGCAGACGATCTACGAGACGATCGAATCAGTTGCGAAGTCAGACGCGAATGTGCTGATCGTGGGTGAGTCAGGCACAGGCAAGGAGTTGATTGCAAACGCCATTCACTATCAATCGCTGCGTTCCAAGAAGCCGTTCATCAAAGTAAACTGCGCGGCGCTGCCAAAGGAGCTGATCGAATCAGAGTTGTTTGGTCACACCAAAGGCGCGTTCACTGGCGCGCACGCAGACAAAGAAGGCCTGGTCCAACATGCTGCGGGCGGCTCGTTGATGCTCGACGAAATTGCCGAGATGCCGATCGAGCTGCAACCGAAGCTCTTGCGCGTGTTGCAGGAGAGAAGTTATCGCAAGATCGGATCGGAGAAGACTTACGCGGTCGACTTCCGGCTCGTCTGCTCCACGAACCGTCCGCCGGCGGACGCGATCCGCGACGGACTCCTCCGCGACGATCTGTTTTATCGCATCTCGACGATCACGATTCACGTACCACCCTTGCGCGAGCGCAATGAAGACATCCAGCTCTTGACTGAGCACTTCCTGCACATGTACGCGCAAAAGTATGAACGACCGATCACCGGTGTTTCGCAGGCTGCTTATCAGAGACTTTTCGCTCATAGCTGGCCCGGCAATGTGCGCGAGCTGCAAAACGTGATCGAGCGCGCGGTGCTGCTCGCGAAAGACAAACAGATCGAACCGATCGATCTGCCTTTCGATAACGGCACGCTTCCGGAAGGAACATCGTCGAACGTGACGTGGGAAGTACCACCGAACATGACGCTCGAGGACATCGAGCGGCTCGTGATTGAACGAACACTTCAGCGAACCGGGGGGAACAAGCAGGCAGCGGCCAATCTTTTAGGCATCTACCGGCCGCGACTTTACAGCAAAATCAGGAAGTACAACATCGACGTGCCTTCGCTGGTATCAGCTTAAAACCGGCCACAGGAAGGCACAAAAAGCACAAAAAATTTTATGTGACTTTTGTGCTTTTTGTGGCTAATTAATTCCCCCTATGCATCTCCCCCATCTGGCGCGCCTTCGTGGCATCGACGCGCTTCGAGGCGCTGCGGCGTTGGGCGTCGTTCTTTATCACGCCGTCGAGCAGGGCGACAAAGTTCTTCCGAACAACCTCCTTCAATACCCAATCCGCCTGGTCCAATTCGCGAGCTCGTTTGGCTACGTCGGCGTCTTTCTTTTCTTCGTGATCTCCGGCTTCTGCATCCACTTGCAATGGGCCAGGGCCAAAGCCGCGGGAGTCGAGCCTGACATTCGCTTCGGCGCTTTCTGGAGACGAAGAATTCGCCGGCTTTATCCTCCCTACATCATCACGTTGCTCTTGTTCCTGCTGCTGATCGCGTGGACCGTCGGCATCAACGTGACGCACTTCTTCGTCTACGACCTCGGCATGCACCTGCTGATGCTGCACAATCTCGATCCAAACACGTGCTACACGATCAACGGCGTGTTCTGGACACTCGCGATCGAAGAGCAACTCTATCTCGCTTACTTTCTCCTGCTCTTCATTCGCGTGCGCTGGGGCTGGGGCGCGACGATTGCCGTTTGCCTGTTCGCACGCCTCGCGTGGATGGGATTTAGTCACCTCGTGTGGTTGAAGACCGGAGCCGGTATTCCGGTGCCGGAAGCGGCGGCGTCACACTGGTTTACATGGGCGCTCGGGGCGCTGGGCGTCGAAGTAATGTTTGGGTTAACAACACTGCGGGGCTGGTCACGCGATCTGCGCCTTGCGACGCTGCTGATCGTCGCTGCTACGGCCCTCTCGACTTACCTGCCCTGGATCCCGAAAGACACGCTGCTCCACAACACGAGCTGGTTTTTGATCCATCCGCTGTGGGGCCTCGGGTTCTTCATCGTCGTGAACCGCACGGTGCTCGCCGAACAGAGCTGGCTGCGCCATGCAACACTGCCTTCGATCGTTTCCGTCTTTTCGACGCTGGGTATCTTCTCGTACTCGATTTATTTGACGCACGAGCTCGTGCTCATGCAGTCATGGCGCTGGATCAATCCGGGTTGGTGGCAACTGGCGAATGTGTTTGTGGTTATTCTGCCGGCGACCATCATATTTGCGTGGGTGTTTTTCTGGTTCTGCGAGAAGCCATTCATGATGAAGAGCACGCGCAGTGAAAAACTACCGGCCCTGACACCGCAGCCGAGTGCTGTGGGCGATTGACTTATCTTGTTATTCTTGTAAATCCTGTAATCCTGTAAAGCTTGTCTGGTAAAAGAAACCGTGGGGAGGGATTTCTGCGTGCGTTTTTTACAACCATTCGTTCTTCTCTTGACACTTGTTTACGCTGTTCAAGCGCAACAACCACCCGGCTCACCAACACCAACACCATTACCGCTGCCGTCGCCGACCGTCAAGATCGACCGGTATCGCGCGGCCGCCGCACGCATCATCGGCGCCGCGCTCACCAGCGATCGCGCTTACTCGCGACTGGCCCATCTGACAGATCACATCGGTCATCGTCTCAGCGGCTCGCAAAACCTCGAGCGCGCCATCGAATGGGCCATCACCGAAATGAAACGCGACGGTCTCGATAACGTGCGCGGTGAAAAAGTGATGGTGCCGCACTGGGTGCGCGGCGAAGAGAGTCTCGAGATGCTGGCGCCAGTTTCGAGAAAACTACAGATGCTCGGGTTGGGAAACAGTGTCGGCACTCCGGCTGAGGGGATCGCTGCCGAAGCCGTCGTCGTGCGTAGCTTCGAGGAGTTGGACCAACTTGGCGAAAAGGTGCGCGGAAAAATTGTCGTCTACAACGCACCTTATGCGAACTACGGAGCGAGTGTCGCGTATCGCTGGTCAGGTGCATCCCGCGCGGCTCGCTACGGCGCCGTCGCAGCGCTCGTGCGCTCGATCACGCCCGTAAGCCTGCAAACGCCGCATACCGGATCGATGAATTACGAGGCTAATGTAGCGAAAATACCGATCGCGGCTGTGACGATCGAAGTCGCGGAGTTTCTGCAACGCATGAACGATCGTGGCGACCGCCCACGCTTGCGACTCAAGATGGAAGCGAAGTTTCTGCCCGATGCGGAGTCGGCGAACGTGATCGCTGAGCTTAAAGGATCGGAGAAGCCTGACGAAGTGGTTTTGATCAGCGGGCACTACGATTCGTGGGACGTGGGCCAGGGCGCGCATGACGACGGCGGCGGCTGCATCGTCGCGTGGGAAGCAGCGCGATTGCTCAAAGAGCTGGGACTGAGGCCTCGACGTACGATTCGCGTCGTGCTTTACACGAATGAAGAAAACGGGCTGCGTGGCGGCAACGCTTACCGCGACGCACATCGCGCGGAAATCGCGAAACACATTCTCGCAATCGAGTCCGATTCGGGAGTCTATCGACCGGAAGGCTTCGGTCTTGCCGCGACAGCACCGCTGCAAGTGCGCTCGAACATGCAGGAGATCGCGAAACTGTTGTCAGGGATTGGCGCAGATCAGATTGCGCCAACCGGCGGCGGGGCAGACATTGGACCACTCATGCGTGAAGGCGTTGCCGGTGCGAGTTTAGACGTGGATGGACAACACTACTTCGACATTCACCACACACCAGCCGATACGCTCGACAAGGTCAATCCGCGCGACCTCGCACTCTGTGTCGCCACGATGGCGGTAATGGCTTACGTGGTTGCTGATATGCCTGAATCGTTCAGGTAGTTAGTCTAGTTGGTAAGTGGCGACGCTGGTCGGAGTCTCGAAGCACCGCACTTTGTAGATCTGCACGCGCTCGTCACCGACACGCTGAGCGACACGCTCGAGCACGTACTTCGCGAGGTTCTCAGCGGACGGCTGCAGCTCATCAAACGGCGGCAGCTCGTTGATATTCCGGTGGTCCAGGTATGTCACGACCTCATCCGCCGCTGCCTTCAGCTCCACGAAATCAACCAGCAGACCGACATTATCCAGCTCGCGTCCGCGCGCGTAAATCTCGATCTTGTAGTTGTGTCCGTGCAGGTTCTCACACTTTCCCCGGTAGCCGCGCAACTGGTGCGCGCTGGAAAAGTTTCGCTCAATCATCACTTCGAATTGTCCGGGCATAATCAATCTGAGGATAAGATACTCGCAAGGTCGTCGATTCGCGAAGTGACCCTGCACGGCGGCAAGCTCTGGAGGAAAGTTCGGCCATAACCCTTCGTTCGCAGACGCGGATCGAGTATCGCCAGCACGCCGCGATCCGTCGTGCTGCGTATCAACCGTCCGAGCCCCTGCTTGAGCGTGATAATCGCCTGCGGCACGCTGTACTCGTAAAAACTCGATCCGCCACTGTCTTCAATAGATCTCTGCCGCGCCGCGACGATCGGATCCGTCGGCACTGCAAAAGGCAGCTTATCGATAATCACACACGACAACTGCTCGCCGCGCACGTCAACGCCCTGCCAGAAACTCGACGTCGCAAACAGCACCGCATTCGGCGTCTCGCGAAATTTTTTCAGGAGCTGACTCTTCGAAGCGCTGCCCTGGACCAGGCACGGGTAATCGATCTCCGCCCAGACGTTTTCAAACAACGACTGCATGCCCGCGAGACTCGTTGACAACACAAACGCACGTCCTTCGGTCGCGTTGAGTATGCGTATGACTTCGTCAGCCGCTGCCGAGCCCCAGTTGCGATCTCTCGGATCGGGCATCCGCGCCGGCAGGTAAAGTATCGCCTGGCTCTCGTAGTCGAAAGTCGACGAGGCGATTAAATCGTCAGCCGTGTCGAGGCCGAGCCGATCGCGAATGAAAGAGAAGTTGCCGCCACTCGAAAGCGTTGCCGAAGTCAGCACAACTGTCGGTACTTCCTCAAACAACTTGTCCTGCAAAAGGCCCGCAACGTCGATTGGTGAAGCGCGCAAAAACACACCACGGTTGCGGCGCTCGAGCCAGTAAACAAATTTCTTGTCCGTGCCGGTGACGATGAACTCGAGCTCGAAGCGGATTTCGCGTAGTCGACGAACGAGGCTCTCCATTTCAGGAGGCTTGTCTTTCACCGCATCGAGCGTAGTTTCCGCGCGCGCAATCGCGCCTTCAAGGGCCATGTACAACTCACCGAGCGGCGTTGCTTCCATTTCACCGCTCGACTTCCGCCTCGCAAATGTGCCTGGAATGATCGGGTAGCGACCATCTTCACCACGTCCATCGCGAAAGCCCATGAAGAAATTGTCGGCAAAGCGAGACATGCGAGCGACGCTGTGCGTCAGCTCCTGATCGACCTCCGCATCTTCGATCGTGAGCATGCCGAGGTCGCGCACAAGATCGTCGATCTGGTAATTCGACACCTGCGCGCCGAAGTATTCAGAGGCGACTTCTTCCACCAGGTGCGCTTCATCGAGAATAACCGCCGTGTAATCCGGCAGGACTGAGCCATAGTTGCCGTTACGCAAGCTCAAGTCGGCAAAGAAAAGATGATGATTGACAACGACGATGTCCGCTTCCTGCGCGCGCTGGCGCATTCGCGTGATGAAGCATGCGTCAAACTCAGGACACTTCTGACCGAGACACGATTCGGAGCGCGCATCGATGTGACGCCAGAACGAGAGCGACTCAGGCAGGTTCGACAGCTCGGCGCGATCGCCGATCTCAGTTTCGCGCGACCACTGCGAAACTTCTTCGAAATAATCGACCTCGTCGAGTCCGTCGAGCACGGGTGCCGACTGCGCGCGCGCGAGTCGGTTGAGACAAAGATAATTGTTGCGACCTTTCATGTAGGTCGCTGCGAATGGCTTGGGCAGGACGCCCTGGAGAAAGGGAATATCTTTCTCCATCAATTGTTCCTGGAGGTTCTTCGTGCCGGTCGAGATGATCACCCGACCATTCCCGCCGAGCGCGGCAGCAATCGCGGGAACGAGATAAGCAAGCGTCTTACCGGTTCCGGTACCCGCCTCGACAATGAGATGCCGCTTCTCTTCGAACGCGCGCATCACCGCCCGCGCCATGTCCACCTGGCCAGGTCGATACTCATACTCGGGATGCGCCGTCGCGATCAGTCCATCCGGACCAAAAACTTCAAGCATGAATCTTTAAATCCGCCACAAAGAAGCACCAAAAGCACAAGGTGAGTTCAGAGTTCAAGCTTTAGCTTGCTCGCGCGAAACCTGAGACCGCAGCCTAAAGGCTGAACTCTAACTTTTTACTTCCCTGCCTTCAAACGTTTTGGATACAACGGGAATCTCGCGGTCAGATCAGCAACCTCGCGCTTCACTTTGTTTCTCACGTCTTCCGACTCGGGCGCGTGGATTACCTCGGCGATGAGACGTCCGATCTGGCGCATCTCCGCTTCTTTCATGCCGCGCGTGGTCACGGCCGGTGTGCCGATTCGGAGGCCTGAGGCGACGAAGGGTTTGTTTTGATCGAATGGGATCGTGTTTTTGTTGACGGTAATCGTCGCCGCTTCGAGCGCCTTCTCGGCATCTTTGCCGGTAATCCCTTTGCCATCCATCCAAACGTCCACCAGCATGAGATGATTGTCCGTACCGCCGGAAACGACACGCAGTCCCTGCTCCTGTAGCTCACTCGCCAAAGCTTTCGCATTCTTCAAAACCTGACGCTGGTACTCTTTGAAGTCTTCACGCAACGCTTCACCAAATGCCACCGCCTTCGCCGCGATGATGTGTACGAGCGGACCGCCCTGCACACCCGGAAACAGCCTGCGATCGACCTCTTTCGCGTGCTCCTCACGACACAGGATCAAACCGCCGCGTGGACCACGCAACGTTTTATGCGTCGTCGTGGTTACGTAATCGGCGTGCGGCACCGGCGAAGGATGCAGTCCGGCGGCAATTGGACCAGCAATGTGCGCGATATCAGCAAACATCCGTGCACCCACACTGCGAGCGATCTGCCCGATACGCTCAAAGTCGATCGTGCGTGGATACGCCGAGGCGCCGCAGACGAGCAGCTTCGGTCGATGCTCTTCGGCAATCCGCTGCAATTCGTCGTAGTCGATCTGCTCTGTCTCGCGCGAGACACCGTAATCAGCGACTTTGTAACTGAGCCCGGAAAAATTCAGCGGATGACCGTGCGTCAAATGACCGCCGTGCGACAGGTTCATTCCGAGAATCTGATCGCCATACTGTATCGCAGCGAGATAAACAGACATGTTCGCCTGCGCGCCGCTGTGTGGCTGCACGTTCGCATGATCCGCGCCAAACAATTCCTTCGCACGATCGATCGCTGTTTGCTCGACGACGTCGGTCCACTCACACCCGCCGTAGTAACGCTTGCCGGGATAACCTTCGGCATACTTGTTGGTAAACACCGATCCGGCAGCTTCAAGCACGGCCTCACTAACAAAATTCTCAGAGGCGATCAGCTCGAGCCCGTTAGCCTGACGCGCTACTTCATTGTCGATCGCGCCGGCAATCACCGGATCGACTTCAGCGAGTGATGAGTTTCTGTCCATTGATCTACCTGTTTCTTTCCACTTCAGAAATCTTCTCGACGCGTGCGGCATGACGTCCACCTTCAAACGCCGTCGAAAACCAGGCGCGCACGATCTTTGGAATATCGCTCTCAGGCGTGGTACGTGCGCCGATTGCGAGCACATTCGCGTCATTGTGTTGTCGAGCCAGCCGTGCAGTCTCTTCCGACCACGCAACAGCAGCACGCACGCCCGGAACTTTGTTGGCAGTGATGGCCATGCCGGTTCCCGAGCCGCAGACCAACAATCCCTGCTCGACTGTTCCCTGCGCCACCTGCTCTGCAACCTTGCGCGCATAGTCAGGATAGTCAACAGACTCTTCCGACACGGTGCCGAGATCGTCAAACTCAACGCCGAGGTCAGTCAGCAGCGGCTTCAAACGCTCCTTCTCGGCGTAACCAGCATGATCGCTTGCGAGTGCAATACGCATGTGTAACTAGCCTTCTTGAAGTGATTTTAAGAAAGACCGATGGTAACTCATTTATCCACAGATTACACAGACCCACTTAAAGAATCTGCGTAATCTGTGGATCAGGCTCATTTGCCTTACTCGCATTCACTAAGCGAGAATGCCCGGACTATGCGCTGGTCACGATACTTTATCCCTACACTTCGCGAAGACCCGGCCGATGCCGAGGTAATTTCGCACAAACTTCTATTGCGTGCCGGTTTAATCCGGCAATTGTCGGCTGGAATTTATTCTTTCCTGCCGCTGGGCCAACGAGTTTCAATCAAGGTCATGCAGATCCTGCGTGAAGAGATGAATGCCATCGGCGGACAGGAATTCTTTCTGCCCGCACTTCACCCGGCCGAGATCTGGCAGGAGTCGGGACGCTGGCAAGCGATCGGCGATGAGATGTTTCGTCTCAAGGATCGCAAAGGCACGGACATGTGCCTGGGCATGACGCATGAAGAAGTCTTCACAACGATCGCGCGCAGCGAGCTTCGTTCGTACAAACAACTGCCGCAGGTCTGGTACCAGATGCAGACCAAGTTTCGCGATGAAGCGCGGCCCAAATCAGGACTGGTGCGAATTCGTCAATTCATCATGAAAGACGCGTACACGTTTGACGTAGATCGCGCCGGGCTCGACAAGTCGTTCAGCGACCAGCGTGAAGCTTACAAGAAGATCTTCACGCGTTGCGGGCTTCAGTTTTTGATTGTGGAAGCGTCGTCGGGCTCGATGGGCGGATCGGAGTCGAATGAGTTCATGGCGCCCTCACCCGCGGGTGAGGATGTGATCGTCAGTTGTCCGAGCTGTGGCTATGCGGCCAACCTCGAGAAGGCCACGTCGCGACTGAACGAAATCGCGGACGAGCCAGGCCCCTCGGCGCCCGAAGAGTTTCCGACGCCCGGAGTTCGCACGATCGAGGATCTGACCACATTTCCGGGCGGCGCTGAGGCAAACAGGCAGATCAAATCGCTGGTTTTCTTCGCGACAATCGACGGGGAGTCGCGTCCGGTACTGGTACTTTTGCGAGGCGACCACCAGCTTCACGAGATTAAACTGACTGACAGTCTACGTGCGACAGCGGTACGCCCCGCGCATCCGGAAGAGATTCGGGAGCTGTTAGGCGCGAGCGCCGGCAGTCTGGGTGGCGTGGGCGCAAAGAATAGATCGCGCGATCTGCGAATCGTGGCGGATACGGCGTTGAAAAACCGCCGGAACATGACCACTGGCGCAAACAAAGACGACCACCACCTGCGTGGCGTCGATATCGGGCGTGACATTCCTGTTGACGAGTGGTTCGAGCTGCGCACAGTTGAAGCGGGTGAGGGATGTCCACGCTGCGAGACCGGTTCGCTCGAAGTTTTCAAAGGCATGGAGATCGGTCACATCTTCAAGCTGGGGACGAAATATTCCGACTCGATGGGCGCAACCGTGCTGACGCAGGACGGCAAAGAGGTGCCAATCGTCATGGGCAGCTACGGCATCGGTGTCGAGCGAATTATCACTGCCGCAGTCGAGCAACACCACGACGACGACGGCATCATCTGGCCGAAGTCGCTGGCGCCGTTTGATGTAGTCGTCACGATCACCAACATGAAGCAGGACGACCTGCGTAATGCGGGCGAGAAGTTGTACGAGGAGCTGCAAAGGGCCGGCTTCGAAGTGCTGCTCGACGACCGCGACGAGCGCGAGGGCGTGAAATTCAAAGATGCGGATCTGATTGGCATCCCTTATCGCGTCACGATTGGAAAAAAAATCACCGACGGCATGGTTGAGCTATTCGACCGGAGCGCAAAGAAGAGCGAGGATGTTAAAATCGGGGAGGTTATCGCTGCGCTGAAATCCGTGTAATCTGTGTTTAAGACTTTCTCCGACATGAAGTTTGTCTGGTTTCTACTAATCCTGCTGATTCCTCTTCCCATCGAGGCGCAGGATCTACTCCCCGAACTCGTTCGCCGTATCAAGCCGTCCGCAGTCGCGATCGAGACTTTCGACTCGCGCGGTGAAAAACTGTCGCGCGGCAGCGGCTTCTTCGTCGATACCGATCGCATCGTCACGAACCGGCACGTCCTCGAAGGCGCCTTTCGCGCGGAAGTTCACTCATCAACCGGCGCTGTTTTTCCCGTCAAAGGCGTACTCGCTGTCGACGCGGAGGGCGACATCGCGCTCTTGAAGATCGAAGCGCCAGCGCCGCCAATCCGGCCGTTACCACTCGATAAAACGTCGCCACAGGAAGGCGAGAGCATTGTGGTGATCGGCAATCCGCTCGGGCTCGAAGGCAGCGTTACGAATGGAATCGTGTCGGCAGTGCGCGACATCCCGACGTTCGGCCGCATCATTCAGATCACGGCGCCGATCTCTTCCGGCTCGAGCGGTAGCCCGGTCGTGAATATGCAGGGCCAGGTGATCGGTATCGCCACGTTGCAGATCACCGGCGGTCAGAGTGTTAACTTCGCGATTCCTTCCGAACGCATTTCACAACTGCAAATCGCGACGATGACGTCGCTCGCAGATCTCGTGGCGAGCACGGGCCGGAATAAGCGCGCGAAGGCGGTCCAGTTTTTCCGCGACGGCCTGAGCTTTCTTTCAAAGGACGACTGCGAGAAGGCGCTGCCTTATTTCGAGAAGGCGGTCGAATCAGACAGCAATTACGCCGAGGCGTGGGCGCAGTCTGGTTTCTGTAATGAGAAACTCGGCCGTCATGCCGAAGCGCTCGAGGCGTCGAAGAAGGCGGTTAGTTTGCGACCGTCGGCTGAGTCGTACTTCAACATCGGTCTCGCGAGTTTTTATCTCAAGCAGTATAAGGACGCCGCCGAGGCGTATCGCCAATCGATCAAACTCGATCCTTATAACGCCGCCGACGCTCATTACGCGCTCGGTCTTGTTTACCGCGACTGGGGCAAGCCGGACGACGAGATTCAGGCTTACAAGCAGGCGATACGACTGCGACCGGACTACACAGTTGCATTCGAGCGACTTGGCTCCCGTTATTTGAAATCGAAGAAGTACAACGAAGCGGTCGAGATCTTTCGGCAGCTTGCGGCTTTGAAGCCGGGTGACGCGAACGCGCCGAATAACATGGGCGAGGCGTTTTTCGAGTTGAACAAGCTGAACGACGCGATGGAATCGTTTCGGCAGTCGATTCGTTTGAAGCCGGATTTTGGAAAGGCTTACTACAATCTCGGGCGGACGTTGATGGCGATGGGCAACCGCGACGCCGCGCTCGAGCAGTACACGATACTCACCAATATCGATCCAGATTACGCTGAAAAGCTGAACGCGATCATAAATCCGTAACGCGGATTATACGGATCAGGCAAACGATAAACGCGGATCTAATTTAATACTTCATTGACGATGGCCGTCAGGGTGTTGTCCTGGAGGGTTTTGTTGCGTGGGAGCTGGGCGTGGAGATCGCAGCCGAAGACCGCGTAACGAGAGAGCGTTTTGAAGATGTTTTCGCCGAGCAACGACTGGCGCGTGACGCGGCCATCACCAGGCGCGTACATCGCCGCAGTCACTTTCTGCTTTGAAATCTTCACGCCGCTGGAGCTGCGGTACTCGCGCGGCCGGGTCAACGTCACCCAGCGATTCCGCTTCTGATCGCGAAGAATCACGGGCGACGTCAGCGTCTCCTCACAATCACCACCAATCGCCAGCAACATTACCGGCGAGTTTGATTCGCGCGCTGCATCGAGCGCCTCATGAAATCGACGCGCCCGCTGCAAAGTCGCAGCGAGATAAGCATCAAGATCCTCTTCCGACTTGCCGTTTGCACCATCCGTTCCCGCCGCTCCAACATAACGTCGTCTAAAATCCGGCGAATAGATCACGCTCCAGCCATATCGTTTCCAAACTTCCGGATCGTACAGATCGACGGCAAGTGGTTGCAGGTTCTCGTCGAGAAACTTCACCGCTCCGCGATGCGGCATGAGCTGAAAAACAGACGGCGTACTCACGACGTCCACCGCTGTCAGCTTGTTAAGAAGTGGAACACGGCGCCGCAGTCCTTCAGTGATCGAATAGCCCTCGACGAGCGTCGCAAACGCGTCGGCTGAGCCTTCGTTTGGAACGCCAATCATCACGATCTTGCTGATGTGCGCCGCGCCCTGCCACGTCGGTTCAATTGGACCATCACCGGGCGGTAGATCAGCATCGCCATACATCGCTGCATAGCGCGCGATAAGTCCACCCATCGAATGCGCGACGATATTAAACTTGAGATCCGGACGTTGCAGCTTCGTCTTCAGTTGGTTGATGCGTCTGATGAGCTCGCGTGCGTTACTGACATTGTCCTGTCGCCAGTCGTACGGGAAAACGTAGAACGTGTCCTGGTAGCCATCCGCACCGGGATTATTCCAGTCGCCGTCACGATACCCGGCGTAGCGACGCAGCGCGACGAGCAGATCTCTGTAGACGTAAACCTCGGGCAGCAGGCGCGCGAGTTTCACCGTCTCGATAATTTTTCCCGGCACGAGATCGTCACGATTGGCCGCGAGGTCGGGACTGATCGGCAATCCCTCCTGTGACGTGCGAAACGCCGAGGGCCAAACTGTCTCGCCCGTCTTCGGATTGAGCAGCTCCGAACCGAGAATTCCGGGAATCACGATCACCGGACGCTTTCCGGCCCGCGCGCGAGCGGTAGCAAAGATGTGTTCGAGATTGGGAGTGCGACGTGCGGAAATACACGCGCTCGAAACCAGCGAGACGGTAATCAGAACGAAGATTAAGCGGCGAGAGTGCGCACTTGCTGGTCTATTCAACGGGCACCGTCCAGCGACGATTGATGAGACTCGCGACAAATCCTGCGCCGAAGCCGTTGTCGATATTCACCACGGTCACGTTCGACGCGCAGGAGTTCAACATACCGAGCAGCGCTGCGACACCTCCAAAAGATGCGCCATAGCCGATGCTGGTTGGCACAGCCACGACTGGAACGCCCACCAGCCCTCCGACAACCGACGGTAACGCGCCTTCCATTCCGGCCGCGACGATCACCACGCGCGAGCGTTGCAGCAGGCTGCGCTCAGCCAGTACGCGATGAATTCCGGCGACGCCTGCATCCCAGATGCGCTCGACTGCGTTGCCCATCGTTTCCGCAGTCAGCGCCGCTTCTTCGGCGACGGGAATGTCGCTCGTTCCGGCTGTTACGACTGCGATCGAGCCGACGCCCTGATTGGTCTTGTCGCGACGGATGCGGACGAGCCGAGCGGCTTCGTGCCATTCGGCGTCAGTGACGACGTTGCGAATCTCGCCAAACGTGCCTTCGTCGGTGCGTGTGACGAGAATATTTGGCGAGCGCTGGACGAGTCGCTCGACGATGCCGACGATCTGCGCGCGAGTCTTGCCGCCGCCAAAGACGACTTCCGGGAAACCTTGTCGCGATGCGCGCGAGTGGTCGACTCGCGCGAAACCGATATCTTCGAAGTGCAGGTTCTTGATACGGTCGACCGCTTCACCTGTCTCGAGCTCACCGCTCTTAAACGCCGCCAAAAGCTTCGCCAGTTCGTTCAGATCCATCGCTTTCAGCATGCCACAAAAAAGCGCAAAAAACACATAAGCAGAACGTACGAACGTGGGACGTCGTTATCATCCGCAGATTGCACAGATTTTTAGTCAACTGTGTAATCTGCGGATACGAGCTTTTGTGCTTTTTGTGGTTCTTTGTGGCAATATCTGGTTAACCGTGTCGACCGTTATCAAAAACACCCGGCTCACCCTCGAAATGATCAAGATAGAGCACACGCTTTTTGCGTTGCCGTTTGCATTTCTGGGGGCCGTGCTCGCAGCCAGAGGACTTCCTTCCGCCTGGCAGATTTTGTGGATCGTGGTGGCGATGGTCGGCGCGCGCTCGGCCGCAATGGCCTTCAATCGCATCGCGGATAGAAGTTTTGACGCCAGGAATCCCCGCACAGCGACGAGGGCTTTGCCCGCGGGTTTGTTATCAGTCGGCTTCGTCTGGGCCTTCACCATCGCGTCAGCGGCTTTGTTTCTACTCGCCGCGGCGATGTTGAACCCGTTGACCCTGATTCTCGCGCCCGTCGCACTCGGCTGTGTTCTGCTTTACTCTTTCACCAAGCGTTGGACCCAGTTCTCGCATCTCGTACTCGGCGCATGTCTTTCCATCGCGCCCACCGGAGCATGGATCGCTGTGCGGGGTGAGATTGGAAGCCCTGTCCCACTGCTTTTGTCGCTCGTGGTCCTTCTATGGACCGCGGGCTTTGATGTGTTGTATGCCTGCCAGGATTACGACTTCGATCGCAGCGAGGGATTGCGCTCCATCCCGGCGCGCTTCGGAATCAGCCGCGCTCTCTGGATCGCGCGCGCACTACACGCAGCCGCATTCCTGTCCCTTGTCTGGTTGTTTGTAATTACGGGACTTGGACCAGTCGCATTCGTGGGTGTGATCGCAACCGGCGCATTGCTTGTCTATCAACACCGGCTCGTCCGGGCCGGCGATCTCAGCCGGCTGAACGCTGCGTTCTTTACGACGAACGCATTTGTCAGCGTGATCCTGCTGGCGACTTTCGGAAGCGCTGTTTTTCTTAACAGATAATGAGTGAATGAAATGTCTTTTTCACACGACGATAAACTGAACGAGATTGAGAAATTAGTCACGAACCGCGAACGACTCTCTTTTGAACACGGCGTTGCGCTCTATGCCACCGACGATCTGCCCGCACTCGGCAAACTCGCCGACACCGTGCGACGACATCGACACGGGCGCACGACCTACTTCAACGTCAATCGCCATCTCAATCCCACCAACATCTGTTACGCCGACTGCAAATTCTGCGGCTTCTATCGGACTCCGCGACAGCCAGGCGCTTACACACACAACATCGACGACAGTTTGAAAGTCGCGGCGCAGGCAGTCGCCGAAGGCGCAACCGAGCTGCACATCACGGGCGGCTTGAATACAAAACTTCCGTTCAGTTACTTCACGGATCTGCTTTCGTCGTTGAAGCAACAATACCCGCAACTGCACCTGAAAGCGTTTACGATGGTCGAGTTTGACCACTTCGCTCACTTCTACAAGATGTCTGACGAAGACGTGATTCAGAAGCTGATCGAAGCGGGCCTGGATTCGTGTCCCGGCGGGGGCGCGGAGATCTTTCGCGAGCCGACGCGCTCGATGATCTGCGCTCACAAATGTAACGCCGAGCGTTGGCTCGAGCTTCAGGGGAAAATTCACGCCGCCGGGTTGAAAACCAACGCCACGATGCTTTACGGGCACATCGAGTCGATCGAGGATCGCGTCGATCATTTCGTAAGGCTGCGTGAGCAACAGGACAAGTCACACGGTTTTCAATGCTTCATTCCACTCGCATTTTACCCGCCGGACACGCAACTGGCCCATCTACCTGGTCCATCGGGAGTCGACTCGCTAAAGACAATGGCCGTCGCGCGTTTGATGCTGGATAACTTCGATCACATCAAAGCTTACTGGGTCATGCTCGGCAAACGTCTCGCGCAGGTGGCGTTGCATTACGGCGCCAACGATATCGACGGCACGATAACCGAAGGCGGTGAGTTGACGACGAGCTATTCAGTGGAAGCAAACAACGAAGTGAAGATGACGAAGCCCGAGCTCATCGGCTTGATTGAAGACGCCGGTTTCGAAGCAGTCGAACGTGACACAGTCTACAACCGCATCGAGCGACCCAGCGTCAGCATGGTCTAAACACAGCAATATGCCAGATACAATCACACTTGCACATTCACCAGATTCCGACGACGCATTCATGTTCTACGGCCTCGCGACGCACAAAGTCGCCACCGGCGATCTTCATTTCGAACATCTGCTGAAAGACATTCAGACCCTGAACGAGGAAGCGATGCGCGGCACGTACGACGTCACCGCCATCAGTTTTCACGTTTACGCATACATTCACGAAAAATACGCGTTGCTGCCGCACGGCGCCTCGATTGGCGATAACTACGGTCCGATCGTCGTCTCGCGTGAGCCGGCCACGCCGTCCGATATCCCGAACTTAAAAATCGCCATTCCGGGAAAACTGACGAGTGCTTTTCTGGCGCTGAGAATTTTCAATTCCGACTTTCAGTACGAAGTTGTTCCGTTCGACAAAATCATCGACGCCGTGCTGGACGGGACGTGTGATGCCGGCCTGCTGATTCACGAGGGACAGCTTTTTTACCAGTCGAAGGGCCTGCACAAAGTGCTTGACCTCGGCGAGTGGTGGCACGAGCAGCACGGGCTGCCACTGCCGATGGGCGGAAACGCGATTCGCCGTGACCTGGGCGAGGGGCGGATCAAAGAGGTTTCGAAGCTGCTCCGGGAGAGTATTAATTACTCCCTGACGCACCGGGACGACGCGCTCCAGTACGCGATGCAGTTCGCGCGAGACATGGATCCGGGATTGGCCGATCGGTTCGTGGCGATGTGGGTAAACGAGCTGACGCTGGATTACACGGAGCGTGGCCGGGAAGCAGTGCGGCTGTTACTCGACGAGGGATACAAAAAGCGTATTATTCCTAACAAGGTTGAGGTTGATTTTGTTGAGGCCTAGCCCGCAGATTGCGCCGATTACACAGAGCTTTACGGCATCTGCGTAATCTGTGGATAATGTTTTCGTGTAAGTTGTTGTTTTGAAAGGCTAGCTGGGGTGTGCGCGGTGATTCTTCAGCCGCCCCGCCCAGAAGGGGCGACTAACCACCGCGCACATCATCGACATCAGACCACGTAAAACCAAGCTCCTCCCAAAGCCTGGTTTATCGCCCGCGCCGTGTAAGCAACGCCGCCGCTCGGCGTCACGTCTGCGCTCCCGCGCCGTAAAGCTTCACGGTTTGTGGACGAGTGCCTGTTGCCGACATGAGGACCTTGAGAACCTTAATTTCAAACTAGCTGAGCCGCGATTTTTTCGAGGTCAACCGGGCTCCTTTTCAGTGAACAACGCGCCGCTAGTTAAGTTATAACTTATTCTAGTAAGGGAACCTTACACTAGATGCAAGATTTTTTGCAACAGGAAAATGGCGTTGTGGGTCTGCCGGGCTTCCCGCCCCGTCCTGGCTGGCAACAGGATTCTTTCCTTCCGGCATCTGAGGACAGTTAGTTTTCGCATCACTGAGCGCGTAACGACGGGTCAAATCAGACCAATAGCTCGCTTATATATTTCGAAATGATGAAAGAACGTCTCAATACCTCTTCAATCGTTGCCGCGGTGGCCCTGTTGGTCCTCAGCGCTTTTAGTGTTATGGCCCAGTCTCCTGAGAACGGAGGGATGTCTCCCGCTGAGGTAGATCGCATCATTCGAGCCTTCACGGCAAAGGAACAGGAGTTCCGCCAGGCCCTCAACAGCTACTCATTCAAGCGCGACGCCCTGATGCAAAAAATCGGCATGGGCGGCCAGGTCACCGGCGAGTACCATCGCGTCTCAACGTTCACATTTGACGATCAGGGAAATCGCTATGAGAAGATCAGTTTCTTCCCGATGTCGTCTATGCCGGAAGTAACCACCGAGGACATTGAAGATATGGGTGGTGTCGAGCCGTTCGCGCTCGAGCCCTCGAAGGTCGGCAAATACAACTTTCGTTACGCCGGTAAAGAAAAGATCGACGAGCTCAATCTCTACATCTTCGACGTGACGCCGAAAGTGATGCCCGATCCCAAGAAGAGCAAAGAGCGACTCTTCTCAGGTCGCATCTGGGTGGACGATCAGGATCTGCAAATCGTAAAGACAAGAGGCAAGGGCGTTCCGGAAACCAAGAACAACAAGTTTCCGACGGTTGAGACCTATCGCGAGCACATCGATGGACGTTACTGGTTCCCAACTTACTCGTACGCTGATGAAGAATTGATCTTCGACAATGGCGGCTCAATTCACATACGCATGAAGATCCGCTTCACGGACTACACTGTTACGCGCGCGACTCTCAAAGTCACGGAGATCGGCGAGAACGACATCTCCGGCAGCTCAAACACCGGTGTGGCGAGGCCAATTGACGGTGGAGCACTGGACACGAAAGCCATCTCGAAGCCGAAGGCCGTGTTGTCGGAAGAAGCGAAGCGACTGAAACTCTCCGGTCGCATTACCGTAAAGGTAATCGTTGATGAGAATGGTAAGGTCGTCTCGGCGGTGGCCCAGAATGGTCCAGCAGCACTGCGTGAAGCGGCGGAAGCCGCGGCGAAGGAAGCCACGTTTGCGCCAGTGACACAGGATGGGATCACTGTGAGGGTCACCGGCACGCTAACTTATGATTTTCCAAAACTGTGATTCGAGGGGTTGACAGGACTTCTTTGTAAATCCTGTCAATCCTGAAATCCTGTCTCCAACTCTTTCGCCACCAGGGCGTGCACATCAGCTATTAACCGATCGATATCATCATCCGTCGTTAGACGCTGGGTATCGATCGGCTTCATAAACACCATCTCGATCGTTCCCGAGCGCGCTTCACCAGTTCCCTTGCCCATCAACACATCAGAGTTTTTGATCGCGACTGGCACCACCGGCACGCCCGCTTGTCTGGCCATGTAGAACGCGCCCTTCTTGAACGGCAGCAACTCACCCGGCTTCGCGCGAGTTCCTTCGACGAAAACCGCAAACGAAACTCCTGACTTGATGCGTTGTGCGGCCGCTTCCGTCGTTCGAATCGCACTCTCACGATTGCTGCGATCGATCGCCATCACGTTCACAAATCCCATCCCCACACCCAACACAGGCACTTTCAACAATTCTTTCTTGGCGAGCAGACCGATTCGCCTGCCCGTGTAGATAAACATCGCAGCCGTATCGAGGTACGAACGATGATTCGAGACGAAGACGTATGTCTGTTTCGGATCCAGCAGCTCGAGTCCTTTCACTCTCACGCGCACGCCACTCAAACGCAGCCAGTTGCGCGCGCCCAAGAGCGCCACTGGATAAACCAGGTCGTGCTTATTCACGAGCCAGGCAATCAACAATACTGGCGGCCCCAGAATCCCGAGCAGCGCACCCGCGACAAACAGCGACCACCAGTAATGCAAGCGACGCATAAAACTGCGCCGCCCGGTTGTGCTAGACTCCACGATTGCAGAGGTTTCTTCCATATCCTGTTAATTTTGTAAATCCTGTAAAACGTGCGTCTCGAAAAAGGATCCGCCCAATGACCAAACGCCTCTCATCAACGTTTTTCTTCGTAATCATCTTTCTATCTATCACGACAACATCCCTCGCCCAGTCAACCACCATCCCCTCACCGAAATCAGTTCTCGGCTTCACGCCGGGCGACGATCGAACCATCGCAGGCTGGTCGCAGATTACAGACTACTTCGAACGACTCGATCGCGCATCTGATCGCGTGCTCGTCCAAACCGTGGGCCAATCGACTCTGAAGCGGCCGCTGATCGTGGCTTTCATTAGCGCGCGCGAGAATATACTGGCTCTGCCAAAATACAAAGAGATCCAACAGCAGCTCGCCAATCCACGCAAGATCACACAGAACCTCCAGCGCGATCGCCTGCTCGCCGATGGCAAAGTCGTCGTAGCGATCTCCTGTTCGATTCACTCTACGGAGATCGTCGCGTCACAGATGTCGATGCAGCTCGCGTATGAGCTCGCGACCGCGCAGGACGCAGGCACACGCGAGATCCTGCAAAACACAATCATCCTGCTGATTCCGTCGCCAAATCCCGACGGCATCGATATCGTCACGAACTGGTATCGCAAAACGCTCGGCACGCCTTACGAAGGACGCGAGCCGCCCGAGCTCTATCATCACTACGCCGGTCACGACGACAATCGCGACTGGTTCATGCTCAATCTCAAGGAAACACAACTGATCACGCGCCTGCTTTGGCACGAATGGTTTCCGCAGATTGTTTACGATGTGCACCAGCAGGGATCAAACGGCTCGCGGTTCTTCATTCCGCCTTTTTACGATCCACCGAATCCGAATATCTCGCCGTTGTTATTGAGACAAGTCGGGCTGATCGGTCACAAAGTCGCCGCGGATTTGCAAGCCGCCGGTTTCAAGGGCGTATTGACGAATGCGCTTTACGACACGTGGTGGCACGGCGGCTTCCGCACCGCACCATACTTTCACAACTCGATCGGCATTCTTTCCGAAGCTGCGAGTGCTCGACTGATGACGCCCACCACAGTCACGACTGAACAGCTTGCCCGCTCCAGCACCCGCGGCATGCGCAACGCCACGGAATCAAGCACAAACTTTCCCGACCCATGGCCCGCTGGTGAATGGCGTCCACGCGACATCATGGCAATGGAGATGATCGCGGCGCGCTCGATTCTCGAGATGGCGGCGAAGTTTCGCGTCGACTACCTGCGCAACTTTCACGATCTCAACCGGAAGAACCTCGAGTTACCGCTCAATAAGGGTGAGACGCTCGCGTATTTGATACCGGCCGGACAAGCACGCGACGAAGCAGTCGCAAAGCTCGTCGGAAGTTTGATCGATCAGGGCGTTGAAGTGTACCGGCTCGACCGGGAGCTGCATGTGGTGTTGAGTCACAACGTCCTGCAGCGCACGAATCCGGCAACAGAAAAGTTAGGCGTCTATAGAATTACCGGCCCATTGAGCGCGATGCAGGAAGTTCCCCTGGGAAGCTACATTGTGTTTCTTTCGCAGCCGCAGCGTGACAACATCATCACTCTCTTCGAGCCGCAAATCTATCCAAACAGACTAACGGGTCAGGGCGAGGCTGAGCGGCCGTATGACGTCGCCGGCTGGACATTACCGTTGCAAATGGGCGTCGACGCGCCCGCTGTTGTGGCCATCAGAGAGCAGTGGAGCGAGCGCAAGTTGACGCTGCTCAAAGATGCGAATGAAGTCAGAGCAGATCTCGCACTTGCGTTGAAGAAGGGTGACGAGTCGCCGATCAAGAACCCTTTGAAGCAGCCGGTACGCGTGGGGATTTACAAAGGTTGGACCAGCAACATGGACGAAGGCTGGACGCGTTATATATTCGACACGTTCAATGTTCCTTATACTTCGGTGCGTGATGCGGACATGCGAAAGGGCGGGCTCAGCTCAAAGTTCGATGCGTTGATCTTTACGTCGCAGGCTGCCACACAGATCATGAACGGCAATGCCGCCGGCACGTTGCCCTCGGAATATACAGGTGGCATCACTGAAGCCGGAGTTAAAAACCTGAAAGAGTTTGTGAACAACGGTGGTATGCTCATCTGCTTTGATAATGCGTGTGACCTCGCGATCAAGGAGTTCAGTCTACCGCTGAAGAACACGCTCGAAGGGGTCAGGTCGTCGGAGTTTTATTGTCCGGGATCGATAGTGGCGCTTGATGTTGATGGCAAGCATCCGATCGCGTCGATGCTGCCGTCGAGTTTGCCTGCTTACTTTATCAACAGCTCGGCGTACACAGCGACGGCTGATGCTAACGTGCGCGTGATTGCACGCTATGCGAAAGAGAATGTGTTGCTGAGTGGATGGCTGCTCGGTGAAGACAGGTTGCGCGGGCAGATTGCGCTTGCTGAGGTTGGTGTCGGGAAAGGGCGAGTCGTTCTGTTTGGCTTCAGGCCCCAGCACCGCGGCCAGGCATGGGCAACGCTGCCGTTTATCTGGAATGCGTTGTCGACAGCCACGAGTAATACATCGGAGGATTAACTGTTCGACTATTTATCCACAGATTGCGCAGATTCTTGATGATATCTGTGGAATCTGTGGATAAACACTTCAGTTCAGCCTTGCCCTACGTCGTCCCCAAGCGCTATTCTTCTCTCGGTATTCCACGGTTTTCTCTCCCTTTTGATTCACTCAAAAACCGCGAGCATCCATTGCTACCCGACCGCATCAAAGTGGATTCGGTGCGCCCGGACACTAAGCTGGAGCCTATTATGAAAAAGTTTTTTGTTTTCCTATCGCTCCTCTCCCTGCTTTCAACGACCGTTGTCAGCGGGTTCGGACAAGGACGCCCGCGACGTGTCGGTGATTCGCCGAGCATTCAGCAAACGACGCCGGCAGCGCCCGCACCGACCAGGCCACCCGTGCTTGGTGGCGCAAACTATCCCAACAATCGCCAACCCGAGCCGCAAATAGATTCAGCCCCGGCTGGACCTCAAGAGGTCGATGCTGGCGACATCATTCGCGTCAGCACAACACTCATCACCATTCCCATGAGCGTGATGGATCGCGATGGTCGCTACGTCCCGAACCTTCAGAAGGAAGAGTTTCGCATCTGGGAAGACGGAGTCGAACAGGAAGTCGCTTTCTTTCAATCAGTCGACAAGCCATTCTCGGTGGTGCTGATGCTCGACACGAGCCCGTCCACTCAATTTCGTCTCGAAGACATTCAGGACGCCGCCATCAGTTTCGTGAACCAGCTTCGCACTGACGACAAAGTGATGGTCGTCTCATTCAATGACGACATCAAGATACTCAGCGAGTTCACTACTGATCGACATAAACTTGAACGCGCAATTCAACGCGCGCGGACTGATGACGGCACGCGTCTCTATGACGCAGTCGACATGGTGATCAACCAGCAACTCAGCCGCGTTCAGGGCAGGAAAGCGATCGTGCTCTTTACCGACGGCGTTGACACGACCAGTCGTCGCGCGAACTACGAGAGCAACATCACGGACGCGCAGGAGCTGGATGCGTTGATCTATCCGGTCCAGTACGACACGTTGCGGGATATGAACTCCAACAATTATCCGGTCATACGGCCAGGCGACGTCTGGGGCCAGATTCTTGGTGGCATCTTCGGCGGCGGCCGGCGCAGAGGCGGTGGTGGCGGTGGTCGAGGTACGGCTCGAGATGATTATGAGTTCGCGAACCGTTATCTGATGGAGCTCGCAAACAGCACTGGTGGACGCGAATACCACGCTGACTCGCTGCAAAACATGTCGAACGCGTTTGCGAACGTTGCTGAGGAGCTGCGACGGCAGTACAGCATCGGCTATTACCCGAAGCGTCCACCTCAGGTGGGCCAGCGGCGCCAGATCAGGGTACGCGCGAAACAGGCGAATCTCGCGGTACGTGCACGCGACAGCTACATCTTCAATCCATCAGGCGGCGCTGCGATGGTAAACAATTCTTATTAAAAGATCCGTGTGATCTGTGGCAAGCGCACCGTTAACATCGCGCCACCTTCTTTGCGATTCGCGGCCGACACAGTTCCACCGTGAAGTTCCACGAGGTGCCGCACGATCGCCAGTCCCAATCCCAGCCCTCCATGCTTGCGCGTGCTCGATCCATCAGCCTGGCTAAAGCGTTCGAATATGCGTGGCAGGAACTCCGCGGGCACACCTGGACCACTGTCCTCTATCCTGATCTCCGCGATCGATCCCTGCTGCTGCAGATACACATCGACTTTCCCGCCCGACGGGGTAAACTTCACCGCATTAGCGAGCAGGTTCCAAAGCACCTGCTGTAGTCGCTCACTATCAGCGCGGACGATGGAATTCGGAGCATCGATGTGTGTTGAGAGATCGATCTCCTTCGCTTCCGCAGCCGGTCGCACGGCATCTATCGCAGCATGAATAATGAGCAATAGATCAGTCGGCTGCGTGTTGATTCGCAACTTGCCGGTGATGATGCGCGACACGTCGAGCAGGTCTTCAATGATCTGTCGTTGTGCCGCTGCATTGCGTTCAATGACTTCGACCGCGTGCGCGGCGCCATCGCGGTCGAGCTGACCGGAGCGAAGCAATCGCGACCAGCCAACGACTGCATTCAGCGGTGTTCGCAGCTCGTGCGAAACTGTCGCCAAAAACTCTTCCTTCAGTCTGCTCGCTTCTTCAGCTTGCTGGCGCGCGTGGCTCTCGCGCTCGAGCAGCTCGGCACGCTCGATCTCAGCCTTGACCGCGGCGGTAATGTCCAACGTCACGCCACGCATGCCCACTGGTCCACTCTCATCACAAACAACGATCGATTGCGCCTCAACCCACACTTCGTGCCCGTCTCTGTGCATCCAGCGAAACCGGCTCGAACCACCTTTACCCGAAGCAAAGATTGCGGCGGCTTCCGCCGCAGCGCGTTCTCTATCATCCGGGTGAACGATGGACAGCCAGAAGTTTGGCGTCGACAGCCATTCCTCGGCACTGTAGCCCAGCATCGTTTCGACGTGATCGCTGACGAAATCAATTCGTTGATTCGCGGTATCTGGTTGACCCCATGCTTCCCAAACCACGCCGGGCACGTGTTGCACGATGTCTTCAACGCGACGCCGGTGTAGCGCGAGCTCCGATCCGAGTTTCCACTTTTCCGCTTCGGCTCTATGACGTTCTGAAGTGACTGCGGCGACGAGAAGTGTCATCAAGGAAGTGGTGCCGACGAAAGAGATCAGAAGCAATAGTGAGATGTTGTCAGTTGACTGCACAAAGGGACCATAACCGTGCTTCAACCCCCAGACTGCAACACTGGCCATCAACACAATCGCGCTCGTTACGATTCGCTGATCAAACTTCAACGCTGCCCACA
>DATHTI010000386.1:0-9068 GCA_035463335.1 Pyrinomonadaceae bacterium
TCTACACACTCGATCCTTCCAGTGCGATCCTGCTGCGGTTTTTGACGGGCGTTTGCCTCGCCGGTGTTTACCCGCCGGGCATGAAGATCATGGCGACTTGGTTTCGTGAACGCCGCGGCATGGCGCTCGGTGTTCTGGTCGGCGCCCTCACGATGGGAAAGGCAACGCCGTATCTCGTCAACGCACTCGGCTCCGCAAACTGGCGCATCAACATCCTTTTCGTTTCTCTCCTGGCCGCAGTTGGCGGGCTCATCGTGCTGTTCTTTGTCGATGATGGTCCATATGCGCTGCCGCCCGCGAAGTTTGACGTATCGCAAATCGTGAAGGTATTCAGCAATCGCGGCGTGCGACTCGCGAGCTTTGGCTACTTCGGACACATGTGGGAGCTTTACGGCATGTGGATCTGGATCCCGGTGATGATTCGCTCCAGCCTCGCGATTCGAAATGCTGATCCGGCGCTGGCGGAGATTGGATCGTTCATCGTGATCGGTGCGGGTGCGATCGGTTGTGTCGTTGCCGGGCTGATTGCGGATCGAGTGGGACGAACGCTCGTTACGTCATGGGCGATGGCGATCAGTGGGACGTGTTGTCTCGTGATTGGATTGTTGTATGGCGGTAATCCGGTGGTGCTGTTGCTCGTGGCGGCAATCTGGGGTGCGACGGTTGTGGCAGATTCGGCTCAGTTTTCATCGTGCGTGACTGAGCTGGGGGATCCGCAGTACATCGGAACGGCGTTGACGATACAGATGTGTATCGGATTCTTGTTGACGACGATATCGATCGAGTTGATACCGATGGTGGGAGACTGGCGCTATGCCTTCATGATTCTCGCGCCTGGACCGTTGTTTGGGGTGATTTCGATGTTGCGGCTTCGTCAACTTCCGGAAGCGGTCAAGATAGCTCACGGTAGACGTTAGACAGGATTACAAGATTTACAGGATGGACAAGATGTATTATCCTCACACGCACAGGTGATTAGATGAAGATTCTCCTCTTCAAAACTTGGCTGAACCGAGCCTGAGTCGGGCACAGCGGCTCCTTTTCTAAATCCATACTACAACCGAAGTGTGTTTACGAGTGGACGTTTTTGAACGATCCACTTTGAGGTTTGATCATGCAGCAACAAGCTATTCAGGTGCGCAATCTGCGCAAAAGTTTCCGCAAGCGAAACGGTTTCCGCAAAAAGTCAGAGCTCTGGGCGATCGACGACGTCTCGTTCAGCGTCGCCCAGGGCGAGACCTACGGGCTGCTCGGACCAAACGGCTCCGGCAAGTCGTCGTTGATTCGCGTCTTGTCAACGTTACTGACCGCGGATAGCGGTTACGTCGAAATGCTCGGCTTTACCCTGCCGGAGCAGGCGGAAGAAGTGCGCCGGATCATCGGGCGTGTCAGCGTCGACGCGGCTTTCTACAAGAAGCTCTCTGCGCGCGAGAACCTGCTCTACACGGCGCTGCTCTACGGCCAGAACGCACGCCAGGCCGAGCGCCGCGTCATGGAGATTCTCGAACAGTTGGGAATGGAGAACGCGAAGTTCTCAACACCGCTCGAGGAGATGAGCCGCGGTATGCAGCAGAAGATCAGCATCGCGCGCGCACTCATGATCAACCCGCCGCTGTTGTTGCTCGACGAGCCGACGACGGGTCTCGATCCGAAGAGCCGTCGCGATGTGCAGTCGTTCCTCGAGGATCTGCAAAGACGTGAAGGCACGACGATCCTTTTGACGACGCACGACATGGCCGAAGCGGAACGACTCTGCGCGCGCATCGGTTTTCTGGCGCACGGCAAACTTGTCGCGGAAGGAACTGCCGCGCAGCTAATGCAGCGCGCGAATACTGCCACGCTCGACGACGCCTTCATCAAGTTAACTGGGGAAGCAATCGTCGAAGAAGAAGAGCTGGCATTGGTGGAGGACTGAGCCATGGAAGCAACACTGCGACAAACCTGGGCCTTCCTGTTTCGCGGGTATCACATCACTCGTCGATACATCGGCTGGGTCGTCGTTTTCAACTTTTATGCACTCGTGACATCGGCGACCGTAGCTTTGATCGGCGTCGCCCAAAACGACTATCAGCTCACGCTGACGCTCGTCGTTGGCGCGCTGTTATGGAACTATCTTTCGTGGCTCTACCAGGAGATCGCCATGTCGATCGCCTATGAGCGTTGGGAAGGAACGCTGGAATACACGTTCATGGCGCCCGTATCGCGAGCGGTGCACCTGCTCGGCGTCAGTTTGTTCTCGTTGCTCAACAGCATTCTGACGAGCGTGATCGTGCTTGTTGGTTTGATGTTGTTTACAAACTTGAACCTGCGTGGCGCGAACCTGTTTGGTGTGTTCGTGGTGTTGGCAGTCAGCACGCTCGCGTTCGTCGGGCTGGGGCTGTTCGCGGCAGTGTTTCCGGTAATGAGCGCCGAGCGCGGTGCAGAGGCGACGCACATCTTTCAGGGCTCGCTTCTGCTGGTTTCGGGAGTTTATTATCCCATCGATGTCCTGCCAGGTTGGCTGCAACCGCTGTCGGCAATCTCACCGGCGACGTACACTTTGTCTGCTTGCCGGAAGTTATTCGGAGTGGGAAACCCTAACTCGACGGCTGAGTATCTCGCGGGCGCGCCGCTCTCGGCCGTGTCGCACGAGCTGCTCATACTGGCGCTGATGGGAGCGATACTGCTGCCGCTCGGCCTGTGGGTTTTTGTGCGGATGGAGGCGTGGGCCAAGAAGACAGGGAAGTTGAAACGAACGGGATGAGTTGATGGCGAAACGCGAAAGCACTGAGGAACTCGAAAAGCGCACACGCGAAATTATCCGGCGACTAAAGCGAGCTTATCCAGGCGCAAAGTGTTCGCTCAATCACTCGAACCCGTTTGAATTGTTGGTGGCGACGATTCTTTCGGCGCAGTCTACCGACGACCGCGTCAACATCGTTACGGCCGATCTGTTTCGGAAGTACAAGAAGCCGGAGGACTATCTGAAGGTTTCGCCGCAGGAGCTCGAGAAGGACATTCACTCCACGGGTTTCTTTCGGAACAAGACGAAGTCGATCCAGGGGACGGCGAGACTTTTGACCGAGCAGTATGGCGGGGAAGTGCCGCACACGATGGATGAGCTGCTGGAGCTGCCGGGGGTCGCGCGCAAGACGGCGAATGTCGTGTTGGGAAATGCGTTCGGGATCAAGGCAGGTGTAGTGGTTGATACGCACGTGACGCGACTCTCACACCGCCTTGGTCTCTCGCAGGAGAAGACTGCGGAGAAGATCGAACAGGACCTGATTCCGATCGTGCCGAAGAAGGATTGGGTGATCTTCCCGCACCTGATGATTTATCACGGGCGGAAGATCTGCAAAGCGCGTAATCCGTTGTGTGAAGAGTGCACGATCGAGAAGCTGTGCCCGTCATCATATTTGAAGACCGGCGTGCATCCACCGAGTTAGTACACAAAAAAGCACAAAAGGACAAAAGCACATAAACAAAAAGAGAAGGCGCCCAGTGCAATAGGGCGCCTTTTATTCAGCTTATGTGCTTTTTGTGCCTTTTGTGTACGGTTTACTGTTTACCGACTGACGCGATGATGGCCTGAGACGCCTGTTGGGTTAGTGGCGTGATGATGTCTTCGCCGGCTGACTTCGCCTTGCCTTTGAACGTCTGCGCGAAGCTCGGCGTGGTGCTCGTTGGTCGCTCCAACCGGACATCGAGCGTCAGCTCATCTTTCGCTTTGATGTTCTGAGCCACTGTCGCAGCGACGACTGCATTAGTCGCGACCACCGCTGCTGTGCCTGATCCGTAACCGACATTGCTCGCAACCTGCGCGACCCCGCTGCTGAGCATACTGCCGAAACCACCGCCACCTTTCTTGTGCGACGTGGACGCGAAGACGATGTAGTCACACTGCTTCTGCTGCGCCTCGGCTTGAATCGCCGCGCCCGAAGATTCCAACACGATGGCTTCTACGTTAGCCCCCTTCAGGTTCTGTTGCAGAGTGTTCTGCACTGCCGCAGCAAGATTCTGCGCGTTCATCCACTCCGCGACGTTGCCTGTCTTCACGGCTGGGACGCCGAAGCGAATAACGCCTTCCCGCTTTGGCGGAACCGCAGATGCTGTCGATGCACTCGGTTGAGTTGGAGTGCTCGGCACGTTCGTAGTTGCACCAGAACTCGTCGTATTGCCTGTTTCCGAGTTGGCAGCAGCAGCGGCGGCACTGAATGCACTCGAGAAGTCTTCAACTTCACGATAGCCATCAGGAATCTCGAAGAGAGCCTGATCGAGTGTCGCCTGTGAAAACTCAACTACTTCGCTGATCGTGGAAAAGCTTTCCGCGCCGTCGGGACCAAACATCGTCATCTTTTCCCAAACCGGATAGCCCTTCTTCGCGACGCCAATCGTCTTCATCTCATAACGATCGTGGCAGCCACCGCTCGCCTTGGGTTTGTAACCTGAGTACGCACGGCTCATATCACAATCGAGTGCGAAAGCTGCATCGATGTACCAGCCATCGATCTGCATCTTCGTATTGTTTTGCGAGCATGCGTCCGGAGATGACTTCGTCTCCATCGTGGTGATGATGTGACGCGCGGTGTAGCCAAACATCTGTTTGCGTTCGCCCGTGTCTTTAGTGGTGACGGTCGACGTAATCACACCACCTTTTGTGACGGGCTGCGATGCCGGCGCAGTGGTGTTGTTTGGCGTGGTGGTATTCGTTGAAGGTTGATCGTACGGCTGAATCATGTACATCTTCGCCTCTGGCATGATCTGGATGTTTCGTCGCAGATCACACTGCTGGATCATGATCATCTGGCCGTTGTTTGTTTCGCTGCGCTGGCGCTTGCCTTTGATGTAACTGGTGTTCTCGTAAGTCTGGCCGCCGCTCGTTTGGCGCGACTTGACCTTCGTGTCGGCGCTGGCGGTCGCGGAGAGTAGCGACAGACAGGCGATTACAATTGCAGTTCTGAGCGTGATGGTTTTGAGCATATCCCTCTTGTTATTCCTGATTGTGCTTGTGTGATTGGGAAGACGCTGCCTAAATCTTAGGCCTCATAATAGAACGCGAAAGTCGGAAAGAAAAGGGGTCACCTGTTTTTGACCGCCCGCTCAAGCCCCAGCTAGAATTCTGGCGCCGTGAGCTACAGATTCCCCTGGCATCGTCTGAGCGACGAGCAGTTGCTTGATTTACGCATCTGCGACCTGCCCATCAAAATTAAAGGGTCGTTCCTCGAACCCCACATAATACGTCTCTATGGCGAGCTCAACGACCGCGGAATTCGCTTTAAACCGCATGTTTGGCTGTCAGAAGAGTGGTTTTCGCCCGACGGCGTGCCGGGCATCGCCATCCCGTTTTATCTCGCGCACCCGCGCCTGGTGAAGCTCGAACGCAAGCAAATGCTCGAGGTCGAGGGCGGCACAGACACCGAATGTATGCGCATCCTGCGGCACGAGGCCGGCCACGCCCTCGACACCGCCTTCCGACTGCACTTCAAACGCCAGCACCGCGAGCTCTTCGGCTCGTTCGCCCAACCATATCCCGATTTCTACAAACCAAAACCGAGGAGCCGGAAATACGTGCTTCACCTGCCCGCGTGGTACGCGCAGGCACATCCGGCCGAGGACTTCGCCGAAACGTTTGCCGTGTGGCTAACACCACGCTCGCAATGGCGACGTCGTTATCGTGGTTGGCCGGCGTTGCAAAAGCTCGAGTACATCGACGAGCTAATGGCCGATCTCGCAGGCACGAAGCCGAAGAACCGGACGCGCACGAAGATCGATCCACTATCTTCGCTGCGCAGAACACTGCGCGATCATTATCGTCGGAAGCGTGAGCGTTACGACTTCGAATGGCCCGCTGTTTACGATCGCGATCTGCGTCGCATTTTCTCTGACGATCCACATCACAAGCATCGACAGAGTGCTGCGAGTTTCCTGCGCAAGGTGCGTCGTGAGGTGCGACAAATCGTCGCGGAAGGCACTGGCGTGCACCAGTACACGATTGATCACGTGCTGCAAAACATGATCGATCGCTGCAAAGATTTACAACTTCATGTAGCAACCCCCTTCCGCGAAACGCGCCGACGTGTCATGATAGCGCTGACTGTGCAAGTAATGAACGTGCTGCATTCAGGTTATCATCGCATAGCCGTATGACCTTTGAGCCGCGACGTAAACTGCGCATCATCGTGCTGGTCCACGAAGACCTCGTGCCTCCCGACTCGTTGGACGGTCTTTCCGACAAAGAAAAACTCGAAGTCAAAACCGAGTTCGACGTGATCTCGACGTTGAAGAAGATGGGCCACGAGGTCTATCCGGTCGGTCTATACAACCAGCTCAACGATATTGGCAACGCGTTGCTGGAACACAAGCCTCACATCGCTTTCAACCTGCTCGAAGAGTTTCACGGTTACCCGCTTTACGATCAGCACGTGGTTTCTTATCTCGAGCTGATGAAGCAGGCTTACACCGGTTGTAATCCGCGCGGCATGACGCTGGCCCACGACAAGGCCCTTACGAAGATGATCCTTTCTTATCACCGTTTGCTCGTGCCGAACTTTGCGGTGTTTCCGATGAATCGAAAGGTGCGGCGGCCGAAGCGTTTGAAGTTTCCCCTGCTGGTTAAATCTGTCAGTGAAGAAGGCTCTGTTGGTATCGCGCAGGCGTCGATCGTGCACGACGATGAGAAGCTGACGCAGCGGGTGGAGTTTATTCATCGTCAGAACAAGACTGCCGCGATCGCGGAGCAGTTCATCAAGGGCCGCGAGATCTACGTCGGCGTGATTGGTAACCAGAACATCCAGACGTACGCGCCGTGGGAGCTCGTGATGGAGAAACTGCCTGAAGGCACTGAGAACATCGCGACGCTGAAAGTGAAGTGGGATCCTAATTACCAGGAGAAGGTTGGCGTGGCGACGCGGGCGGCAGAACTGACACCCGAGCAGCATAAGACGCTCGAGCGTTTGTCAAAGCGAATATACCGTTATCTTTCTCTTAGCGGCTACGCGCGGTTGGACTATCGCATGACTGAGGAAGGGCAGTTCTATTTGCTGGAAGCGAACCCGAATCCCCAGATTGCGCACCGTGAGGACTTTGCTGACTCGGCTGAGTATTCGGGCGTGCCTTACGATCAGTTGTTACAAAAGATCATCACCGTCGGCATGAACTACGCTGCGGTCCACAACGGAAACGGTAGCTAATCTTCGGAACCTCACATTTATTGTCACTTTAATAAACTCATACAAACGAATCGAAATTTTTAAGTTGTTGGGAGTCGTGTGCCCCATGACCGTATTTATAACTCTGCTTTTTACGGTGACGCTCTATAGAAGAATGCAGCGTGCTTAGACCAACATTTTGTGATTTTGTAGCTTACGGGCTACATATCTTTCAGATTGACCGCAATCGCAAAGAATTCGTGACTTCTTTCGGTGCAACCCTTTGATTCGAAAGGCGTTTCGTCACGAAACAGTCACATTGCGTGTTGAACCACTCTGATCCAACCGCTAAGATGCCAAAGGCTTTGAGCGGTGCCCCCCTCACGCAGCAATACCCAAAACTAAATTAATTAAAGAGAAGGTAGTTCCCTGTCTATGGTGTTAAGAAAACTGTTCCCTCGTGCTTTGTGCGCCAGTTTGGCCCTCGTAATTTTATCAACATCAGCATTTGCCCAAACTCGTCCACGAGTTACAGTTCCGGACGGCGACGTTAATGACGTCTCATGCTCACCTGATGATTTTGCCATGGTGGCCGCCGCTGTCTCCGATTCAAAACCAGCCTGGGAAGCCAAACCGAAACCAACTATCGATCTTTCGCCTTCGATACCATCGACCACCAGTTTTCTCAAGTTTGAATCACAACTGATGGCCGCTATCGATCAGCGACTCGGCTCGCCATATCGCTGGGGCGCCACTGGTCCAAACCGCTTCGATTGCTCGGGGTTCGTGTGGGCCATCTACCAGGCGACCGGAATCAACTTCGAGAGAGCGAGCGCTCGCAACCTGTTTGCGCGCTTCGAGCCCGCGCCAGTGGAAGAGCAGTTCAAGTTTGGAACGCTTGTGTTCTTCAGTAATTTGAAACACGTCGGCGTTGTTGCTGACGAGCATGGCTTCTATCACGCCTCGCGCCGCCACGGTGTTATCTATTCAGAGTTTAGTGAGTACTGGTTGAAACGCATCGACGGCTTCCGTCGCGTGCCACTAGCCGCACAAGCCACAGAATAGTTTTAGCCACAAAAAGGCACATAAAAGAACAAGTCAGAAGTTCTTTTATGTGCCTTTTGTGCCTTTTTGTGGCTACTTATTGTTTGGGGGAGGCATGAAGCCGGCTTTATGGCTGTCGTCGCGCGCTTCCCAGACCACGACGATCTTGTTTATCGCGACGTAGCAGCTCTTCCCATCATCATCGCGGAGGTGCAGCACGCCTGTTTCCACCTTCAGCACCTCACCACGCACGCTCGATGCGCCGCCGCAGTAGACGTCGATCTTCTTCCCGATAAACCTTGATAGAAAGTCTTCCACTTCGTCCTACTTCTTCCATTTCTTGAATGTGAGCTTCACGAGCGGCAACGTGTCCGGATCGTCCTGCTGCTCGCGCTCGAACTTATACAGATCGTAGTAAGCGCAACGCTTTGTGAGCGGATACTCTCTGCACACTGCCGGCCTCGCATGATAGATCCCGCAGCCACGCGTTTCAGGGTTGATGAACTGGCATGCCTCACCAAAGAGGGCGTCGCGCTTGCGGCGCAACACTCTTTCCTCCTGATACATCTTCGTGTAGCGAGCCGTGGCCACTTCTACAGTGACACCGAAGTGCTTCGCCAAACGGCGAATGTCACGCGGCGTTACCTGAACGCGCTCATACGCGGAACAGCAGAACGCAGGGCAATCAGTGCAGTCGTAATAAGTCTTCGGCTTCGCAATCGGAACTGTTCCCATGATCGCTCGTTGTCTCCAGTCACCCTACCGTCGTTTTGATTTTTTATATTCAGCCAGCAGCAAACTCATAAATTGCTCACGCTTCTCGTAGAGGCGTTTCGGCTCGCGTGGCTCGTGACGCGTAAGAGCATAAGCCGTAATGAGCGGAAGCGCTACTGTAGA
>DATHTI010000387.1:0-11075 GCA_035463335.1 Pyrinomonadaceae bacterium
TTTCGAATTTACGATCTCGATACCTTGCGCTCGCAATTCTGCGGCACCGGGCGACTCAGGATTGCCAAACACGATCACAGGCGCCTCTGAAGCGCTCGTAGCCAATCGTGATTCTGCCGAAAGTCGTAATTTTTCATCAAGCACGACGCGAACGAGGGGACGCCGGCGCGGCAGTCCGGATCGATCGGTCAACAGCGGATCGTCAGTCGTTACTGTCCCGGCGCCAACGAGAATCGCATCGTACTGATGTCGCAACTCGTGAGCACGAGCGCGCGCTTCCGCGCCAGTGATCCAACGCGAGTCTCCCGTGCGCGTCGCAATCTTTCCATCAAGCGAGACTGCCAGTTTCAGATGCACGAAGGGCCACGCGGTTGACATGTAGTGCAGGTATGCTTCGTTGATCTGCGTCGCTTCATCACGCAGCAAACCCGTTTCTACTTCCACACCCGCCGCGCGCAGGTGTGCAAAACCTTTTCCCGAAACCTTCGGATTCAGGTCCTCGATCGGCGCGACAACGCGCTTGATGCCTGCGGCGATTAACGCGTCAGTGCAAGGCGCCGTGCGGCCATGATGCGCGTGTGGCTCAAGCGAGACGTAGGCGGTACCGCCGCGCGCTTTTTCCCCAGCGATGTCGAGCGCGATTGTCTCAGCGTGCTTGATCTCTTTGAAGACGTAGAAGCCTTCGCCAACGACCTCACCCGTCGCGCTGACGACAACACAACCAACGAGTGGCCCGGGACTCACTTGTCCAACACCCTTCACGGCAAGATCGAGCGCACGCGCCATCATGCGGCGATCCGTGTCAGTCCAGACCGTTGGCTCAGCTATGGTCGTCTGCATAAACCAGATTAATTTCCAAACAAGCTATTCACGTACTGCTGCGGATCGAAGACCACCAGATCATCGACCTTCTCACCGATGCCCGCATAGCGAATCGGCAGGTTCAGCTCCTTCGCGATCGCCACCGCGATTCCGCCTTTCGCCGTCCCGTCGAGCTTCGTCAAAACGATCCCCGTCACGCCGGCAACTTTCAAAAACTGTCGCGCCTGTTCGAGACCGTTTTGTCCTGTTACCGCATCGACGACGAGCAATGTCTCGTGTGGCGCACCCTCGACTTCGCGCGCCGCCACGCGTTTCATCTTATCCAGCTCCGCCATCAAATTCGATTTCGTGTGCAATCGTCCGGCGGTGTCGACGATGAGAACTTCCGAGCCACGCGCTTTCGCCGCCTTGAGCGAATCGAAGAGCACCGCGGCCGGATCAGTTCCATGCTTCTGCTGGATCAGCGGCACGCCCGTGCGCTCCGCCCAGATCGCGAGCTGATCTGACGCCGCCGCGCGAAACGTGTCCGCCGCGCAGATCAAAACATCGTTTCCCTCGGCCTTGATGCGCTGCGCGAGCTTACCGATCGTCGTCGTCTTCCCAACGCCATTAACACCGACGATCATCATCACGTACGGCGAGACGCCTTCCGGAACACTCAGCTCCGACGCCACGCCCTGACGCTCAGACGCTTGCAGTATATTCAGCAGCTCCGTCTTGATCGCCAGCTTCAACGCGTCGAGATCGTTGATCTGCTTTCGCGCGATGCCGCGACGCACTGTTTCGAGGATCTCCATCGTCGTTTGCACGCCAATGTCTGCCGCAATCAGCACTTCCTCGAGCTGGTCCAGCAACTCTTCGTCGATTTGCTTGCGACCGGCAAACAGCGTGTCGAGCCTTTCAGACAACGAGTCGCGAGTGGCCGCGACCGCGCGACGGAACCGCGCCGAGAATTCCTGTTCGAGTGCGGCTTCCTGCGCTTGCAACTCCTCGATCGAACGATCAAGTCCGAGTACAGAAGCAGTAAACGTAGATCGCGACGGAACTGGCTCGTCTTTTACAGTTTCGCGAGGTGGCTCAACAGGTGCCGGCGCAGGTGGCGGTGCAGCCGGAGGCGCTTCGGGCGTCGCGGCAGCGGGTTCATTTAAACGGAGTGAGACAAACTCATCCTTTTTTCTTCTCCAAAAAAGTCCCATGTGTGCCGCCGATTATAACCACAGATCCGTGGCTTAACTAACGCCGACGAGCTCAGGCTGAGGAGCTGGTTTTGGAGCAGGCTTCCTTAACTTAACTTGTCCGGGTTTGATCTGCCCTTCCCTGCACGCCTCCGAAAACGCGGCGACGACAGCAGGATCGTAACGCGTGCCCACAAAGCTCTCGATGCGCGCCAGTGCGTCTTCAAACTTCATCGCTTTTTGATAAGGACGATCGGTGGTCATCGCGTCAAACGTATCAGCGACGGCGACAATCTTGCCCATCAGCGGAATCTCGTCGCCCTTCAATCCCTGCGGATAACCCATACCGTTCACCATCTCATGGTGCATGTACATGCCCGGCAGAAATTCCTTCATCGCCGGAATCTGCGACATGATCTTATAGCCCTTCTGCGGGTGGCCCTTCATGATCTCGTACTCTTCATCCGTGAGTGACGCGGGCTTCTTGAGAATCTTGTCGTCAATCGAGATCTTGCCGACGTCGTGCAGTAGCGCGCTAATCCTGATCTTTTCGACTTCTTCGTCTGAAAGATCGAGACGCTGCGCGATCGCCATCGAGAAGCGCGAGACGCGTTCGGAGTGACCGCGTGTGTAAGGGTCTTTGCCGTCGATAGCGGCGGCGAGGGCTTTGACAGTACCGATGAAGAGCTCGCGGTTTTCCTGTGCAGAGTTTTGCAGGTCGCCAATGAACCGCTCGATCTGGTCGGTCATTATGTTGAAGGAGTTGCCCAGATCGCCGAGCTCAGTGCGGCTCGTTACTTCGATGCGTGTGGAAAAGTCGCCGGAGGCGATGCGGTGCGCGCCGCCTGCAAGCTCCTGGACCGGCTGCGTCAGCTTCTTCGCAAAGAAGATACCAATGAGAAGCGTCAGCAAAGCAGCAACAAAACTGATCCAGAGCACTTGCCAGCGCATGTCTGACACTGACGCGAGCGCGGCGGCTTCGTCCTGGATCGCGATCACGCCGAGACGCGAGTTTCTATCGAGCTCGGCGGTGGCGTATGAACCGAGCATCTCCACGGTGCGACCGTCGCGGGTCGCTGAAAACGGCGCGAGGGCCGACTGCACTTGCGCGCCTGACTCCTGCCAGTCCTGCACGACCTTAAGATCGGTCATCGGCTTTTCAGAAAACGCGACACTCTCTTCCGGATGAGCGACGGCGCGGCCGTTTTGATCGACGACGAATACGACGGGCAGACCGGCGTTCAGCAACTCGCGCTCGCTCTTGGAAGTCGGCTGCTGCACTGCGTCGAAGACTTCCTGAAACGACACAATCGCGACGACTGCCGCAACGACTTCCTGGTTATTCGGACCGCCCAGCACCGGCTCCGCAATCGTGAGCGCCATTTCCTGCGCGGAACGGATGATCTGCGGGCGGCTTACCACGAGGCCGCGCCCACTCATCTTTGCCAGCACTTCGCTGACACGTTCGTCAACTTCTTCGAGCTTGATTACTTCGGGCTGAAAGGCGCGGTGCAGTGTGCCGTCAACGGGCCAAAGGGCGAGCGCGATGAGGTTCGGATCCTCCTGAAGGGTCTTTTCGAGCCTCTGATTATAACCGGCGTCGTCCAAAGCCTGGATACCACCGGAGATTTCAAAGGCGCGGGCGAGGCCGGTGACGACGTCGCGATATCGCTGCCCGTAGAGCTCGATTTGGCGGGCTTTGTCCTGCACGAGCTGAGCCTGGTAACGGCCTTCGACCGACCTCAGCTCGTTGGCGCTGCGGCCCGAAAGGACGTAGCCCGTAAAGCCGAGCGGCAGCAACCCGACCAGCAGGAGGACACCGAGCACTATGTAGAGGAGACGGATTCGTCCGAGTTTTTCGAGCATTCGTGGTTCTGGCGGTACAATCGACGGCAGGTCCTGGGTGTGACCGAACGGCGCTGTTCGGCGTCTGGTTATTATTGTCGAGCCGCCGCAGCAGTGTCAACGAGTTTTAACACTGGTTTAGAGTTCAAGCTTTAGCTTGCTTGTCCCGCAGAGCAGCCTAAAGGCTGAACTCTTAACTTTGCACTCGATTTTCTCGACTTCCGAGAACCAGTAAACGTCTAACCCGTTGAGCAGCGGTTAATTGCTCCGTGCATGGAAACTTTGGCTACCGACGAGATCATCGTTGAGCGTGCCCTGACTGGCGATGCCGAGGCTTTTGGCGAGCTCGTGCGCCGCTGGGAGCGCCGCATTTTCGCGCTCACCTACGGCATGCTCGGCCGCGAGGAAGACGCCCGCGACGCCACGCAAGAGACGTTTCTCGCCGCCTTCCGGAATCTACGCGGCTTCCGCGGCGAAGCAAAAGTCTCCTCATGGCTGCACCGGATCGCCGTCAACCAGTGCATCTCCCGGCAGCGACGCGCGAAAGTCCGGAGCGAGTCGGCGCTCGAAGAGGAAAACGAAACAAGCTTCGCGACAGCGCGCAGCTACTCGCCCGCGCACGTCGCCGAAGGTCGCCAGGAAACCGCAGCCGTGCGCCGCGCGATAAACAGTTTGCCGGTCGAGTTACGGCAGGTAGTCGTGATGAAGGAGTTTGAAGAGCTCACGTTTCGTGAGATTGCTGACGCACTCGATCTCCCGTTGAGCACTGTTAAGTCGCGGCTGTACACCGCGCTGAAGCAGTTACAGATGCGTCTACAGAAGTTTGAGGGCAGGAATTGAGATGAACGAAAGACAGAACTCTCCCGGTTGTGAACGCGCTACAGATTTAATCGCATTTCTCTATGGCGAAGCCGATGAGCGCCAGGCGAACGACTTCCAGCTTCACTTGCAGCGATGCAGCAGTTGTCGTGAGGAGGTTGCGTCGTTGGGTGTCGTCCGTGAGTCAATCACCGCGTGGCGAAACGAGGCCCTCGCAGGTTTCGTTTCAACACCGGTGGCAGCGCAGCCAAAGACGAAATCGGCCCTCGCTGCATTGCGGCAGTTTTTCGACTTGTCTCCGTTGTGGCTGAAAGGCGCGACCGCGTTTGCAGCAGTTACATTCTGTGTACTGGCTGGGCTGGTTCTGTTTCGAAGCAACGACGCTCAAGTGTCGTCAACTAACGGTGCTGTTTACACCACACAGGACGTGGACCGTCTCGTGAAAGAGGCGCTGGCACAGCAAGCACGCGTACAGCCGTCGCCCGTAGAAACTCCGTCGCCCGAAAACGTCGTCGCAGTGAAGTCATCAAAACCGAAACCAAAGACCTCGCGATCAACTCAGTTTGCGCGAAGTCAGCGACCGCTTTCGAAGGCTGAGCGCGAACAGTTGGCTGGCGCACTCAGACTCCGTTCGAGCGACGATGACGCCACTCTTCATCTACTCGGAGATCGAATCAACCAGTAATTATGTTTGAGGTAAAAATGACAGCACGAAAATCGATGCTTTTCCTGGCAGCGGTATTACTCATCACGTGTGCAGGCTCCAGCAACGCGCAGGAGCTTGCGCCTGGCACTCCGGATCCGATTGAACAACTTCACCTCACGCCCGACCAGCGCCGGCGTATCCGGATGATCTTCGAGGAAACCAAAAACGAGCGACAGTCGATCAATCGTCGCGTTCGTGAGGCGAATGTCGCGCTCGATCAGGCGCTCGATGCTGAGCCGGCTGACGAAACGGTGATCGATCAGCGACTAAACGAGCTCGCCACAGCACAGGCTGCGCAAATGCGTATGAGAATTTATACAGAGCTAAAAATCCGTCGCGAGCTGCGCCCGGAACAGTTAGCCATGCTGCGACAACTGCGATTACAAGTCAGAGATTTTGTTAATGGCCAGCGCCCGCTAAACCCACGCCCGCGCAATCCCCAACGCCGCAACATCCCTCGGCAGCCTTAGACCCGCCAGTTTCATCCCACAGATTACACAGATGCTATAAGAAATCTGCGTAATCTGTGGAAAAGTATTCGTCCTGTCTCTTGACGCTTTGCGCAAATTTTGCGCATGATAGGCCGCTCTTCTAAACGCGCAGCCTAAAACTACTTAACGCTCTTGGCGCAACCGAAAGAACAAGTCCGATAAGCTCTCCATGAACTTCGCCACGCGCGCCCTGCTCGAGCTGCAAGAGACCACGGTTTTGGCCGCTCGCGCTTTTCGGGGTATTTTCAAAAGCCCTCGCTACATCCCGGAAACCATCGCACAGATGGATGCGATTGGCGTCGGCTCTTTGACTATCATAATTCTCACGGGCTTTTTCACCGGCGGCGTGCTGACGGTTCAAACGTTTCCAACGCTAAAAGCCTACGGCGCTCAGTCGCAAACGGGATATCTCGTCGCTGTGTCGCTCGTGCGTGAGCTGGGGCCCGTGTTGTGCGCGCTGATGGTCACTGGACGCGTCGGATCCGCGATCTCGGCCGAGCTCGGCTCGATGGTCGTGTCGCAACAGATCGACGCGATGCGCGCTCTCGGCACTGACCCTATTCGTAAGCTCGTGGCTCCGCGTATGTGGGCCCTGCTGGTGAGTTTGCCCTTGTTGACTGTGCTGGCCGACGTGCTCGGCATCTTCGGTGGCTGGGTTACTGCGGTGGCGCTCTACTCCGTCTCCTCGAGTGTTTTCATTTCATCCGTGCGCGACGCCATCACCACCGACGACCTGATAGGCGGAGTCGTCAAACCGCTCGTTTTTTCTTTGATCATCGGCGCGATTGCGTGTCGCCAGGGACTAAGCACCGAAGGGGGAACTGTCGGCGTCGGCCGCTCGACCACGCGCGCCGTGGTGCTGGCCTCGATCGTCGTCATTATTGCCGACTACTTTCTCGCGAAAGCGCTTCAGGTTATTCTAGGCACTCAGTAGTTCTCTAGATGTCAGCCGAGATACACACAACTGCACCCACTGTAAGCGAGCAAGCTGCGGAGTCGACTTTCCATGAAGTTGACGATCGCGAGCGCGCTATACCCGCGATCGAGTTTCGCAACGTCCTGCTGGCTTTCGATGATCGCGTCATCCTCAACGACTTGAGTTTTAAGGTGATGAAGGGTGAGACGAAGATCATTCTCGGCGGTTCCGGCGGTGGTAAGTCGACCATCATCAAGCTCGTTCTCGGTCTGCTCAAACCTGACGATGGCCAGGTGCTTGTTGACGGTGAAGACATCACTAACTACAACGAAGAGAAAATGATGCACGTCCGCAAGAAGATCGGAATGGTCTTTCAGGAAGGCGCGCTGTTTGACTCACTTTCCGTTTACGACAACGTTGCTTTTCGCCTGCACGAACAAGGTGTGCCGGAAGATGAAGTTGAGCCTGAAGTTCGTCGCATGCTGCGGTTCGTGAATCTTGAAGACGCGATCGACAAGATGCCGATCGAACTCTCGGGAGGCATGCGCCGTCGCGTCGGCATTGCGCGCGCACTCGTTGGCGATCCGAAGATCGTTCTGTTTGACGAACCGACAGCGGGTCTCGATCCGCCGACTGCACGAACAATCTGCGAGCTGGCGATGAAACTACGCGATCTCGAAGACGTGTCGTCAATCTTCGTCACTCATGAAATGAACAATCTTCAGTACATCTGTTCTGAATATGCCGTGGTTGACGAAGAAGGCAAAGTGGTTTTCGAGCGCGAGGGTGAGCGGCTTTGTCTCATTAACAGCAAGGTGATGATGATGCGCGAAGGCAAGATCATCTTCAGCGGAACAGACGAAGCGCTGCGACGCGCAGAGGATCCTTACATCCAGAAATTTCTGCGGGGACATTAAAGAAAGAGTGAGGACAACGCCATGCCTCGATCAAAAGCGAGTGTCAGCCTGAGTCAGGTACGAGTCGGTATATTCGTGCTGGCCGCGATCGCCGTACTCATTTTCCTCGTGCTCAATGCTTCCGGCGACATCAATCCCTTTAGCAGAAAGCTGCACCTGAAAGCTCGTTTCGTCGACGCGAATGGACTGCGCGAAGGTTCTGAAGTGCGCCTTGCCGGTGTGCGCGTCGGCAAGGTAGAGCGCATCGTGTTGCTCGAGCCGTCGCCTGTTCCCGGCGCGCCGCGAGTGGAAGCGCAGATGACTGTTGACTCCACGATCGATGGCCGTCCCGCAAACGAGCGCATTCGTTCCGACTCACAGGCACAACAGGGATCGCCCAGCCTGCTCGGCAACGAAATGCTGATCAATATCACGCCCGGAACCGCAGTGGGCCAACCGGTCCAGGACGGCGCGCTTTTACCATCATCGTCGTCGAACACGGTCAACGACTTCGCCACCTCGGGAACCGATCTGGCCCAACGACTCAGTAAACTTTCCGATGAGATCAATGGCATCGTGAAAGAAGTGAAAGACGGAAAAGGTACGGTAGGACGCCTCTTCAGCGACGAAGCGCTCTACAACAATCTGAACGCGACGATTCGTGAAACTGAAGACGTGATGACGGCGATCAGATCGGGCGATGGCTCGGCCGGGCGCTTCATCAACGATCCCGCCCTCTACAACAACGCCAACGAGATCTCCCTATCACTGAAAGCAATTGCTGATGACCTGCGCGCCGGCCGCGGGACCGCAGGCAAGCTGCTGACTGACGACGAGTTCTACAATCGCATCAACCGCACCGCCGATCGTCTCGATAAATCAGTAGACCAGATCAATCTGGTGGTCGCCGACATCAACGCCGGTCGCGGCACCCTCGGCAAACTCATTCGCGACGAACAGATCTATAACGACGCTCGCGCCGCCATCGCCCGCTTCAACACAACCGCCGAGCGCATCGACAACCTCGTCGCCGCCGCCCAACGTGGTGAAGGCACGGTGGGTAAACTACTCAACGACGACACGCTCTACACCAACGTCAACCAGCTCTCATCGGAAGGCGTAAAAATGATCTACGACTTCCGCCAGAACCCGAAGAAGTACCTGACGATCAAGTTCGAGCTGTTCTAAAAAGTCAACATTTGCAGTTGTGCTGACGAGATTTCTTCTTGTTAGCCTCACGCATTTTGAATTCTCAGCGTTATCCCGTTCGAGGCAGCGGGCTGTATTCAGTTGATCTCCTCGAGGGCCTGCCCAGTCGACCACATGTACCCCTTTCGTGTTTTCATAAGTTACGCTCGCGAAGATCAGCACGCTGTTCAGATTATTGATGCCCTTCTTCGCGAACAGGGTCTCGTGCCGGTTTGGGATCGAGAGATTAAGCCGGGCAGGTCCTTCACGGATGCTATAAAGAAACAGATCGCAACTGCGCATGTTTTTATGCCTCTGCTCACCCTGACCTCACAGAATAATTCGTGGGTCCATCAGGAGATTGGGTTTGCCGTCGGAATCGATGTGCCTGTTCTACCGCTTGTTCTCGACCAGTTGCCTGGAGAAATGATGGCAACCATTCAGGCCATCAGGGTCAAGTCTGATTTTTCAGATTTGATTGATCAGTTGCAGGCCACGAATGTCGAGGCTCTCGTACTACGGCATGAGTCCGATTCAGAGTTGGAGCGCCTCGGTATCTCTAACCGGGTCGCAAACTACTCCGAAGAACGGACGGAGTTACTCGTGAAGAATGCTGAACATCTTCCTCCACCTATATATGTTCGCCAACGTGCACTGTTCTCTTCTTTTTCCCTTCCGGATGCATTACCAACAGATCCATTGTGGGATGTAATCGAACCCGTGCGCCCGCGCAGTGAATACCATAGAAGACTTCTACGACGTGAACGGAGGATTCTGGAAAGCCATGCGCGATCATGCGGTTGCTCTTTGATCATCTGCCCCTTCGTGGACATTGCCAGCCCAATCTGGGCTGCCGCTCACGTTGCGCAGCTCAAACAGTTGTTACGTTTTTTCGAATCGATGCCGGACGATAAGCTTATCGTCGGATTGTCTGAAGGCGGGATTGAAGAACACATCAATCTGCTGGGCGACCAATTCGGGGCCAAGGCTTTAACGCCCCAACCGGGCGTTGACTATCGCCAAACGTCGTTCACCCGTCATGCGCCAACTGTACTGAAGTGGCTCCGAGATTTCGATCAGGAACTTCAGGGCATTCTCCAATCGATGCAGGCGAAACCGGCGGAATCACGAAAAATCGCTATCGCCAGGATTGAAGCTAAACTAAACGTGCTTCAATCTTGAATCTACACCACGCGCCGAACGTCGAAGTCCAAACTCGGCATAACCCTCCAGGTCACACTAACTTTGCATTGTAGCTACGATGTAGTTACGCTACGTGTGGCGCATGACGATTCGATTTGAATGGGATAGCCGCAAAGCTGCATCAAACAAGAAACTGAGTCTTCAATGGAAGTAGCAGCTTAAACCTGCTGATGAAACCATCCAATCATATCTTTGATCCTGAAGAAAAAGCCAAATCCTGCAGCCGGGCGATCCGGATAGAGCTTCTGTAAATTAAAGACATAATTCTTTCCCACATCTAGATATACAGGCCGGCTTGCATAGGCAATGTGTTTCTTAGCGTGTTTCCAGCGGAAGGTGCGGTAGTTAGATGGCGTCTCCTTCCAGCCTCTCAACTGCAGGGCCGTTGACGACATTTCTTTTTTCCGGAACTCCAGGCGTGGGCCTCCGTCGGAAGGTTCGAGAGAGTCTTGAACATCGAAGATCCAAATCATGTTCCCAAAGAAGCGTTCGTAATCACGAATCTGTTCGGGAGACAACGATGACCGTTGCAACTTGACGATAAGCCCATTAGGCAAGCGAATATCTGCCAACCGGCGCTTGCCGTCCTTTTCGATAACGATTTCGATCCAGGACTCTGGTACTCTAGCCTTCCATTCCGAGTGCCACTCCGTATCTGCTTCTATCCACGAATCACAAGCTGCGATCGAGCGATGCGCCCAATGCCAAACATTGATCTCCCCACATTTGGATAGGACTTCCCCCTCGCAGGTTTGACACAAGGCGCGTTCGCCAGTGCGGGTGGGACGTACACGCACTCCGTTTTTGAGGGCAACTTGCATTGGCGAAAGTATAGCGCAAGGATACAGGTGAGCCTGCGAAGCAGGCGTCAGCAAAGCTCGCGAAGCGAGCGACAGCATAAAGCCTGGGGCGCAAGCCCCAGGATCCCCGTTATCAGGAAAGACGGACGAGCCCGCGAAGCGGGCGACAGCGCAATTCAACTCGGCTGTCGCCCGTTTCACGGGCTCGAATGCT
>DATHTI010000388.1:0-2814 GCA_035463335.1 Pyrinomonadaceae bacterium
CCCGTTTCCCGAATCAGAACAACTCGTCGATCTTTCCGAAACGTTCAAGCCTGACGGCTACGGATCCGTCTCGGTGCCATATTTCGAAGACTGGAAAAATCAGAACACCGTCTTCGCGGGCATGTCCGCATACATGTTCACGAGCTTCAATCTCGAAGGCGGCGACACTCCGCAGCGCATTCCCGGCATACGCGTGAGCGCCAACTACTTCGACGTGCTCGGAGTAAAACCAGCTCTTGGCCGCGCGTTTCTTCCCGGTGAAGACGTTGCAGGCAAGGAAAGAGTTGTTGTCATTGGTAACGATCTCTGGCGTCGTAACTTCGCCGCAGATCCGAATATCGTCAATCAGTCGATCGCTGTTAACGGGCAAAAGTACACCGTGGTCGGAGTGATGCCGCCCGAGCTTTCGTCGCTGTATCGCACAGTGCAGATGTGGTCACCACTTGTCTTTCCCGAGCAGGACCGCACGAATCGAGGCGATCACAAGTATCTCGTGATCGGACGTCTCAAATCGGGTGTAACTCTCGCGCAGGCACGCGAGCAGATGAACGGCATCGCGCAGCGACTCGAAGAGCAATACAAAAACGGGCGCGGCATCAGGCTAATGCAAATCGAAGAGCTGTGGATCGCGAATGTCCGCTCGCCTCTTTTGATGATGATGGTCGCAGTTGGATTCGTGCTGCTGATCGCGTGTACGAACGTCGCCAACCTCCTGCTCGCACGCGCCACGGTTCGTCGTCGTGAGATCAGCATTCGCATCGCGCTGGGAGCCGGGCGTCGCAGGTTGGTCCAACAGTTTCTTACCGAGGGATTGTTACTTTCCGTGATCGGCGGCGCGTTGGGAGTCGCGCTCGCGTGGTGGAGCATGAGTGTGCTCGGCAAGCTGGCTTTTCCGTTTTTGCCACGCTCGCAGGAGATCGGGATCGATGCGCGTGTGTTGCTGTTCACAGTCGGTGTGGCGATGCTGACGAGCATTGTGTTTGGTTTGATTCCGTCGCTGCAAGCCGGGAAAACCGATGTGCAGGACACGCTTAAAGAAGGCGGCAACACGATGTCGGTTGGCGTGGTTGGCGCCTGGCTGCGTCCGGTTCTCGTAGTGGTTGAAATCGCCGCCGCTGTAGTTTTACTGATCGGCGCGGGCCTGATGATTCGCAGTGTGATGCGCATCCGCGAGATCCAACCCGGACTACAACCGCAGAATTTGCTCACGGCAAAAGTTTCTTTGCCGCGCGATAAGTACAAAGACGCTGAATCAGCGAACCGCTTTTACACCCACGTGCTTGAGCGTCTGAACACCTTGCCGGGCGTCGAATCGGCGGCATTGATTTCGCACCTGCCGATCGAAGAGATGGGCACTAACGCAAACGTGACGGTCGAGGGCAAAACGTATCCCCCAAACGAGTCGCCGCTCGTCGAGTATCGTGCGGTCAGTGACAACTACTTCCAAACTGTAAACATTCCGCTGCTGCGTGGGCGTCTCTTTAGTAAAGAGCATGGTGACGATAACCAGCCAGTCATTGTGATCAACGAAGCAATGGCACAACGGATCTGGCCCAACGAAGATCCGATCGGAAAGCGTATCGGGGATACCAATAAATTGACGGTTATCGGTGTAGTTGGGAATGTGAAGAACTACGGTCTGCTGCGTCCACCCGCGCCGGAGCTGTATGCGCCTTACACGCTCAAGACGTTCTGGGCCGACATGCGTTGGAACATGCGACTGCTCGTACGTTCGACTATCGACGACAGCAACATCGCCGCTGCCGTGCGACGCGAGGTCCAGACTGTCGATCCGGGACAGCCGATTTATGCGGTGAACACGATGAATCTCGTGATTGAGAATACCGTGAAAGACAAGAGCGTGAACACGACGTTGTTGAGTGTCTTTGCGGGCGTGTCGTTGTTGCTGGCGGTGATTGGTGTTTACGGCGTGATGAGCTACACGGTCGCGCAGCACACGCGCGAGATTGGGATTCGGATGGCGCTCGGCGCGCAGCCGCGATCTATTTTGAAGCTCATCGTTGGCAGGGGATTGGTGTTGGTGGGGGTTGGTGCGGTTGTTGGCGTATTTGCGTCGTTCGGCCTGACACGTTTTATTGAGAACATGCTTTTCGGCGTCACCCCGACCGATCCGCTCACATTCGTGATGATTGTGGCGTTGCTCGGACTCGTTGCGTTACTGGCGTGCCTGATCCCCGCGCAACGCGCCATGCGCGTCGATCCGATCGTCGTCCTGCGCCACCAATAAAACTTTTAGCCACAAAAAGGCACAAAAAGCACAAAGGTTATTTTTGTGCCTTTTGTGCTTTTTGTGGCCACTATTTGAACCCTTTTCCATCTCAGATCGTACTGGCTTCCTATGAGCGCAGATTACACATCCACCACCACAATCAGCGATCACGACTTAACCCTGGCTATCCCGGGCGATGTTGGCAGTGTGCGAGCGCGCCTCGTCAATGCTATTCAAACGCTCGGCTACAAAGTCCTCGGTGACCAGCTGCTCTTCGCAAAACGTGGCCCGCAGTGCGCAGCTAAGTGGGACTGTTCCATCAACGTCCTCGACTATCCCACCACGCTCACCATTTCTCTGAAGCAGACAAACGACGCCGCCGTGCTCGCTACCTTCAACTACGAAGTCAAGAGCTACATGCGAATGACCAAAGGCGATCGCCTGACGCTCGCGCGTGAAGCCGAGGCCATAGTCGCCCTCGCGATAGAACGTGCGGCGGCCTCCGCTTGTCGCACCTGCGGCACTCAAGCCGTGGATGAGTCGAACTTCTGCCGTCGCTGTGGAGCGCCCCTTGTACTCGATGT
>DATHTI010000389.1:0-6497 GCA_035463335.1 Pyrinomonadaceae bacterium
GCAAGACTGAATTGAGCGCCTGCGACCACGTCTCGATTTCTTTCGGCTCGATGAGGAGTGGCGTCGAGAGGTTCATCAAACGTCGCACGACAAACGCGCGCTTACTAAGCTGACAGCGTTTGCCATCGAGATCAGTTTGAGCCGCACGTCCCTGGGACGAAATTACGCGCAGGTTGAAGTTTCCGGTGGCGTCGTCGCGGACGAAGATCGCGGCGTTGCTGGCGTCGAGTGCGTTTCTGACCCGGTCGGCAACGCGTTGATACAGTTGATCGATACTCGTAACGTTTTGTGAGCCTTGTCCGAGGTCGAAAAAGATCTTGCGCTCGTCGTATGGCGCGGGCGCGTAATAGCTTTCAATCTTTGGTAACAAGCGGCGACGCGCGATGACGTGAATCAGAATGAACGCAGCGACGAGGAGCAGCGAGACGATCACATCGGTGCGATGTCCGAAGGTGTCGAGTGTTCTCAGTCGACCACCGGAGAAGACAGCAAAGTAGATTGCAATGAAGAGGAGTATTTCGACGGAGTAATAGATCCGTCTCAGAGTCAATCGTGCCTTCGACTTGCGCCATAGACGTCGCGCCGATTTAGACGTCGGTACATTGACGCGCGGCAAGATCCTCATTAATTGGGGCTCCGATCTCGTAGCTTCTCAAAAGACAGACACCGCCACCGGCATATATCTGGCAATGTAGCCACAAAAATAAACAGAAATCCAATAACAGAACAAGTAAGGAAGAGGGGCTTGCCCCCGCCCTCCGAACAGCGGGGGCAAGCCCCTCTTCCTCACTTGTTCTATTTCAACTTTACTTATTTACTCGTCGGTGGCGTTCTTGTCGTAGTGGTGGTTCCTGTCTCCATACCCATGACGCCCGCCACACACAGGACACGCCGTCGCGACCTCTGTGTTATCGACGCGATGCTGCACCGGCGTGACGGTTCGCAGGTACGCGAAGATGGCTTTCAGATCATCGTCGGTCATGTTTCTGAAGTAACCCCATGGCATGATCGAGTTCAACTTGCGCGCTCCAACCTGGCCCGTGCGCAACGTCTTCACAAACATCGCTTCATCGTAATAAGAAATCCCGGACGCATCAGGCGTTATGTTCGCGCTGTTGACTTCGCCCCACGGTCCTTTGAATGTCAGGCCGCCGCCAAACGCAAGCTCACGGATCGGCTGCCCGTGCTTCATCGGCGTGTGACACATCATGCAGTTTCCCAACGTCACGAGATACTTGCCACGCGCAACCGGATCCGACATATCCGGCCCGGCAACAGGCGCGGTAACCGGCTGGTGCGGCGGCAAACTGCCTTTCATAACTTCCGGTATCGACGTCTTTGGCAACACGTTTCGCACCGGCGCGATCGAGCGCAAGTAGACGACTACCGAAGCAAGATCTTCATCCGACATCGATTGAAAATTCATGTATGGCATCATCGGGAAGAGTCGCCGGCCGTCGTGACCGATACCTTCGCGAATAGCGCGTGCAAACTGTTCGTCTGTCCAGCTACCGGCTCCTGTCTCGACGTCGGGCGAAATGTTAGGCGCGACCAGCCAGTCCATTCCGTCTTCGATGAAGATCGTTCCGCCTGCTTTCTTACCCGGCTTTGGCTGGGCGCCGGGATTTTCCCAATCCAGATCTGAGTGACACTGAAAACAGTGGGCCGGTCCTTCGACGATGTACCGGCCACGCTCGAGACGGGCGGTGGTCGGTGTGAACGTCAGACGATTTGCGGCCGTGGTTGGTCTTCTTCTTGAGCTATATCCGATAGAGATGATGATTCCCGCGAGGGCGATGACTACAATGATTAACTTGATAGCCTGTTTGTGTCGTTCCATGATCTCCTCTCCTCACACTCTCTATCGCGTGATTCGGCGGTGATTTGTGTCATGCCATAAAAAGACTCCAAACCACACAATGTTCTTGAGTTGAGGTAAACTGGTGACTGTTTGAGCTTTTTTGTGCTTCTTCGTGGCTAAAATCGACAAACAAATCGGCCTCAGCGCGCAGGTTGACACTCAGGCAGTAGCGGGTGAGTCGACGCCCGTAGTGGGTGAGTCAACCGGCGACTTTCCCACGAAAAAGACCGAGGAAGGTACCGGCCGTTCCGCGCTAATGGTCGGCGCCGGAATCCTGATTAGCCGCATTATCGGCGTTATCAGGCAAAGGGTCTTCGCACACTACCTCGGCACTTCCGACGCTGCGGGCGCGTTCAGCGCCGCGTTCAGAATTCCCAATTTTCTTCAAAACGTTTTCGGCGAAGGCGCGCTTTCGGCGTCGTTCATTCCGGTTTATGCAAAGCTCCTCGCGGGTCACGATGAGAAAGAAGCGAGTCGCGTCGCGAACGCAGTCCTCACGCTTTTGATACTGGTCACGTCAGTGATCGTCCTCATCGGCGTTTTGACGACGCCGTACTTCGTCGATCTGTTCGCCTACAGTTTTAATCCTGAGACACGCGCGTTGACGATTCGCCTGGTCCAGATACTGTTTCCGGGCGCGGGTCTGCTTGTTTTGTCGGCGTGGTGTTTGGGAGTGCTGAACAGTCATCGCCGCTTCTTTCTGTCTTACACAGCGCCCGTCGCATGGAACCTCGCGATCATCACGACCCTCATCGTGTTTGGCGGCGGTGAAGATCAGGCGCGTCTCGCGGTGATGGTTGCCTGGGGATCAGTCGTCGGGAGCGTGTTGCAGATCGCTGTTCAACTTCCGACGGTCTTGAAAGTTTTGAAATCGTTTGGGCCGGTGCTGGATACGGTTGACGTCAACGTACGCAAAGTGTTGACGAATTTTTTTCCGGTGTTTGTGAGTCGTGGCGTGGTCCAGATCTCGGCGTTTGTTGATGCGATGCTGGCGGGACTGATCAGCTCACAGGCAGTCGCGGCGTTGACGTACGCGCAAAGTCTCTACACGTTGCCGGTGAGTCTGTTTGGCATGTCAGTGTCAGCGGCTGAGCTGCCGGCCATGTCGGGCACGCTCGGGACCAAGGACGAAGTGGCAGTTAAGCTGCGACAGCGGCTCGATGCGGGCCTACAGCGGATCTCGTTTTTCATCGTGCCTTCGGCGATGGCGATGTTTGTGTTTGGCGACGTGATGACGGGAGCGTTGTATCAAACAGGTGAGTTCACGCGTGCAGACTCCGTTTACGTTTGGGGCATCCTCGCAGGCTCGACTATCGGACTGCTCGCCTCAACACACGGCCGGCTTTACTCATCGACTTACTACGCGCTGCACGACACGCGCACGCCGCTCTGGTATGCGACGATACGCGTGTTTCTTACGATGGTGGTCGGTTACGTCTTCGCGATAATGTTGCCGCCGGTGCTGGGATTGGATCCAAAGTGGGGCGTGGCGGGGTTGACAGTATCCTCGGGCATCGCTGGATGGATCGAGTATTTGTTACTGCGACACTCGCTGAATTCGAGGATTGGGTCGACTGGAGTCCGCGCGATTTATTTGTTCAAACTCTGGGGCGCGGCTGCCATTGCGGCAGTTGTTGGCTTTGGTCTCAAACTCATCCTGCCGCCGATGCACACCATTCCCCTCGCGATCCTCGTGCTCGGAACCTACGGCGTTCTCTACTTCGCGATCGGCGCGGGGTTCGGGATCACCGAAGCCCGCCAGATATTTAAAAAGTTCAGACTTATCGCCACAAGAGGCACAAAAAGCACAAAATAATTTCCATGAGAAGAGGAAAAACATTGAGCAATCTAAAGTCAGTAAAAGCAATTTATGAGGCGTTCGCCACTGGAGATATTCCGACAGTCCTTGGAATTTTAAGCCCGGACATCGCCTGGACCGAAGCCGAAGGCTTTCCCTACGCCGGTACTTATCATGGTCCAAGAGGCGTGCTCGAAGGCGTGTTCATGCGTCTCGGTTCGGAGTGGGAGGGCTTCGCGGCCATCCCTCACGAATTCATCGACGGCGGCGACACGATAGTCGCATTAGGCAAGTACAGCGGAAAGTACAAAGCCACAGGCAAGAGCTTTCAGGCCAACTTCGCACACGTCTGGAAAATGCAAAACGGCAAAGCGGCCCAGTTCATCCAGTACGTCGACACGCTCCTGGTCCACCGGGCCCTTCAAACATAGCCACAAAAAGGCACAAAAAGCACAGAATGAAGAACAAGTCAGGAAGAGGGGCTTGCCCCGCTTTTCCCCAACAGCGGGGGCAAGCCCCTCTTCCTGACTTGTTCTTTCCTTTAACTTGTTCTCGATGCTTGCTTCTGTGCCTTTGCTTTCCTGTTTTGTGCTTTTTGTGCCTTTTTGTGGCTAACTAATTCTTTGTGGCCACGGCGGTGTTTTGAAATGCGGCAATGACCCAACCCTGCTTCTCCTTCGTCATCATCAACGTCAGCATCGCCTCTTGCGTAAGCTCTTTCGTCGGACCCGTCCGGCGGCCCTCAACATGTATAACTGCTACATCAGGTCGGAGAAAGCGAATCTGCTTGACCGTCAAAGTGATGTTCGTGTCCTTATAAATCGTGTCGAAGATCCGCTGGTGCTGACTCTCGATCACCGCGCGTCCCTTGATGTACATGCCATTGATAACGACATAATCCGCATCGTCGGCAAACGGCTTCGCGAACAGCGCGCCGCTCCTGGTGTTCCAGCCCGTCTCCATCTGCTTCACACTTTCGCGCAAGGCGGCTTCATCGGACGCGCGACCGTCCGGTGGCGAATGCATGGCCTGCCCTGAAAATCCGAGCATCCACAACGTCACAAATACGAGTGATTTCATTCGATCCTCCTAAGTATTGACCTCTGCCATCCCTGTAAGCGACGAATGAAAAGAAAAGCGGCCACCGAAACAGCGGCCGATGATAGAATCCGCGGCCGATGCCCACTCTGTCGCCGCAGGAAGTCACCCAACTGCTCGCCGATTGGGGTAAAGGCGATCGGTCCGCGCTCGACAAGCTCCTCCCGCTCGTACACTCGGAGCTCCGGCGCATCGCCCAACGCCAGATGAGCCAGGAGCGCCCCGGTCACACGTTGCAGGCAACAGCACTCGTCAACGAGGCATATCTGAAGCTCGCGGGCCAGCAGAAATTCGAATGGCAGAATCGCGCACACTTCTTCGCCGTGTGCGCACAAGTGATGCGTCACATCCTGATCGACCACGCGCGCGCCCACGGCCGTGAAAAACGTGGCGGCGGCGCGATCCAAGTTTCGTTAAATGACGCTTTAGTAGTAGGTGGCGATCAGGCCGCACACTTCATTGCCCTGGACGAAGCGCTTCGCGTGCTCGAGCGTCTCGATCCGCAGAAGGGCAAGATCGTCGAGCTGCGCTACTTTGGTGGCTTGAGCATCGAGGAGGCAGCGGAGGTACTGAATGTTTCCCCACGGACTGTGCGACGCGAGTGGCAGCGTGCGAAGGCGTGGCTCTATCGCATGATGACTGAAGGAATCGAAGATGAAACCCGACCGCTGGCGAAAAGTCGATGAGCTCTTCGAGGCCGCGCTCGAGCGCGAGCCCAAAAGTCGCGCCGCCTTTCTCGATCAGGCTTGCGGCAGTGATAAAGAGCTGCGTCGCGAAGTCGAGAAGATGCTCGACTTCGACAACAAGGCACAGGACTTTATCAAAACCGACGTCTTCAACGTTGCCGCGAAATTAATCACACAGCCACGCGAGAGCGCGACACCTAAAAAGTCTATCTTCACTTCAGACTCAATTGACGACGCGCGCTTCGTTCCCGGCGACATTCTTTCTGAACGTTATCGCATCGTTGGACTACTCGGACGCGGCGGCATGGGCGAGGTCTATCGCGCCGACGATCTCAAACTCAAACAGCCTGTCGCACTCAAGTTTCTTCCTGCTTCACTAAACACTGACGGCGCAGCCCTCGCACGCTTCTACAAAGAGGTGAGCGTCGCGCGCCAGATCTCACATCGTCACGTGTGTCGTGTTTACGACATCGCTGAATACCAGGGCGAACATTTCCTCTCGATGGAGTATGTGCGTGGCGAGGAGTTGGCTTCGCTACTCAAACGCATCGGACGCGTGCCGCAGGACAAAGCCGTCGACGTCGCGCGCCAGCTCTGTGCCGGACTCGCCGCCGTACACGAGCGCGGTGTGCTTCATCGCGATCTGAAACCCGCGAACATCATGCTCGACGAGCACGGCGAAGTTCGCATCACTGACTTCGGCATCGCCGCCCTCGCGGTGGAAGATCGACGCGAGATGTCGGGAACACCCGCGTACATGTCTCCCGAGCAACTCGAAGGTCACGAGTTAACATCCAGGAGCGATATCTATTCACTCGGTCTCGTCCTCTACGAGCTCTTCACCGGCAAGCGCGCCTTCGAGGTCTCGTCGCTGCCGGAGCTCGTCAAGCTGCGTCGCAGCGGGTCGGGGCCGACCAGCCCCTCGCGCCACGTCTCCGACCTCGACCCGCTCGTCGAGCGCATCATCCTCCGCTGCCTCGAAACGGACCCCGCGCGCCGCCCCGCCTCGGCCATGCAGGTCGCGGTCGCCCTGCCCGGCGGCGACCCTCTGGCC
>DATHTI010000390.1:0-27783 GCA_035463335.1 Pyrinomonadaceae bacterium
ACGATTCGCTTATCATCAAAATGTGAATGTCGAACAACTGGATGAAGTGGCGGTGGCCCGAATCGCAGGGGCCATCGGCGAGCCGGCGCGCGCGCGTATGCTGTTTTGCCTGATGGACGGTCACGCGCGGACGAGCACGGAGCTCGCCATTGTTGCCGACGTCGCCACGTCAACTGCCAGTGCGCACCTGAACCGTCTGAAGGCAGAGCACCTCGTGAAAGTAATTACCCAGGGCAAGCACCGGTTTTACAGTCTCGACGGACCAAAGGTCGCGAGAGTGCTGGAAGGCCTGAGCGTATTAGTAGACCAGCCACGCCCGAAGTTTATTCCAAACACGCCCACGCGATTACGCGACGCGCGAGTTTGTTACGATCACATGGCCGGTCACCTGGGAGTGTTGTTACACGACAGATTCAACCAGCTCAAATGGCTGTCGCGCAGCGCCAACGATGCTTATGACTTAACGCTCGAAGGTGTGAAAGCGGTCGCAGCTCTTGGCATCGACGTCGATGAAACGCGAAAGCTGCGCCGGCGATTTGCCTACGCTTGTCTTGACTGGAGCGAAAGGCGCCCGCATATCGGTGGCGCTTTGGGCGCAGCGCTATTGAAGCTGGCGATGAAAAGAAAATGGGTAGCCCAGGATCTCGACAGTAGAGCAATACGTGTCACCAATACCGGACGCCGCGAGCTGTCTACCAGGTTCGGCGTCGAGCTTTAGCGTGCTGCTATTTCAACGCAGCATTGTCTTCAATAAAACGTGGAGGACAAACTATTGACGAAGAAAATCTCGAGGCGGACGTTTGCGAAACTCGCGGGCGGTGCTGCGCTCGTTTCTACGGCGGAGCTGCCTTCGGTCGGACTTAGCCGCGCCAGCCAGGATCGCACGACGTCTGTTAGCACCGGGCGCCAATTTCCGCCGGGCTTTATCTGGGGCACGGCCACCGCCTCATATCAGATCGAGGGCGCGGTCAAGGAAGACGGTCGTGGTCCCTCCATCTGGGACACCTTTTCGCACACACCCGGCAAAGTTAACAGCAACTCAACCGGCGATGTCGCGAACGATCACTATCACCTTTACAAGAGTGATGTGCAGCTAATGAAGGCGCTGGGTGTGAAGGCTTATCGCTTCTCGATTGCATGGCCGCGCGTGTTCCCGAACGGCGATGGTCCACCCAATCCGAAGGGACTCGATTTTTACAACCGCCTCGTAGACGAGCTGCTCGCGAACGGCATTCAACCGTATGCGACTCTCTATCATTGGGACTTGCCACAGTCGCTTCAAGATCGTTTCGGTGGTTGGGAAGGTCGCGACACCTCGAAAGCTTTTGCCGACTACGCAGGCTACGTCGCGCAGCGTCTGACCGATCGCGTCAAGCATATCTTCACGATCAATGAGTTTGGCGCTTTTATCGAGGTTGGTTACCGGTGGGGCATACATGCGCCCGGTCTCAAGCTAAGTGGGCTCCGGCTCAACCAGACACGGCATCATGCGGTGCTCGGTCACGGACTCGCCGTGCAGGCGATTCGCGCGAATGCGAAGAGTGGCACGAAGATCGGTCTCGCTGAAAACATCACGATTCCGGTGCCTGTTGTCGAGACCCCGGCAAACATCGTTGCGGCAGAGCGTGCGATGCGTGAGATGAACGCGCAGTATCTCACCGTGATCATGGAAGGAAAGTACACTGACTGGTATTTGAAGTCGGAAGGCGAGAATGCACCGAAGTTCACGCCCGAAGACTTGAAGATCATCTCGAGCCCGCTCGACTTCGTCGGCGTCAACATCTACTCCGGACAGTTTGTGCGTGCTGATGAATCGTCCCCGGCTGGCTTCGTGCACGTTTCGCATGCGAAGTCGCATCCGCACGCGCCCTCGTTCTGGCTCCTCGTCGTTCCGGATTCGCTTTACTGGGGACCGCGTCACGTCGCGAAGCTTTGGGGCGCGAAAGAGATTTACATCACGGAGAATGGGTGCTCGGCTGCCGACGATCCGGCGCCGGACGGGCGCGTCTACGACACAGATCGCGTGACGTACTTGCGGAGTTATCTCGCGCAGTTGCGTCGTGCGACGGCAGAAGGTGTGCCGGTGCGTGGATATTTCCTGTGGAGCTTGATGGACAATTTCGAGTGGGCCGACGGGTACACGAACCGTTTCGGAATTCATTACGTCGACTATGCCACACAGAAGCGGACGCCGAAGCTCAGCGCTGATTTCTATCGCGAGGTCATCGCGCGCAACGCGGTCGTATGAATATTAACCACGGATTACACGGACAAGAAATCCGATTTTAAGTCCGTGTAATCTGTGGTTAATGGTATACTCCTCGCCCCCGAAACTCTGAATAAACAACCAAATCATGAAACCGAAAACTGTCGCAGACCCTGTTGGCGAGTTTTACACAAATCATCCTTATCCGCCGCCCCTCGAAAATCTCGATCGCGCGCGTGACATGTGGCAGGACGAGAATGTCCATCGCGCTGAGTTCCATCTGCTCTGGCCCCACAGAGAATACCGCGCGGATTTTGACGTTCTCATTGCCGGCTGTGGCACCTGGCAGGCCGCAAAATTCGCACTTTGCCATCCGGCCGCACGCGTTACTGCCATCGATATCAGCCCGACCAGTCTCAATCACACTGAGGCGCTGAAACAAAAGTACGACTTATCGAATCTCGAGACGCGCCAGTTGCCGATCGAGAGTGTCAGCGACCTGGATCATCGCTTCGATCTCGTCATCTCCACCGGCGTGTTGCATCACCTTGTCGATCCCGATGCCGGCGCGCGCGCACTCAGATCGGTGCTGGCTGACGAAGGCGTCATGTACTTGATGCTGTACGCGCGTTATGGTCGCACTGGCGTTTCCATGATTCAGGAGTACTGCCGCCGGCTCGGCGTCGGAACAACACCGGAAGAGCTCAATGATCTTACGCGCGCGTTGAGACTGCTGTCGCAACATCACCCACTCGTGTTGATGATGCGTGGCTCGCGAGAGGGCCTTGACGGGAATGCCCTGGTTGATGCCGTGCTGAACCCGCGCGACAGAACATACTCGGTGCCGCAGTTGTTCGAGTTTGTCGAGCGCAACGGTTTGAGCTTTGCGCGCTGGTACTGGCAAGCGCCTTACTTACCGCAGTGCGGCGCGATTTCAGACACGCCTCATACGAGCCGGTTGGTCGCGCTTCCCGAACGCGACCAGTACACGCAGATGGAGTTGTGGCGCGGCTTGATGACTAATCACGATTTTGTAGTCCAGCACGGCGACGCGAAAGACATAGGCAAGGTTCGGTTCGACGACGAGCAGCACTTGCGTTATGTGCCGGTTCGTCGTGCGTGGACCAGGTGCACAACAGACCAGCTTCCTCCCGGGGCTGCGGGTGTGTTGTTGAACCAAACGCACCTGTTTAAGGATCTGTTTCTGCCGATTCGTGAGCACGAGAAACAGATGTATGACGCGATCGACGGGCGTCGCAGTATTTCAGAGATTATCGAGATGGTGGATGGGGAGTCGCAGCAGGCGCGAGACTTTTTCGAGAAGCTGTGGTGGTACGATCAGGCGGTGTTTGATACGAGCCGCGGATGAACGCGGATTAACGCTGATCTGCGTTCATCCGCGTCCATCCGCGTTTCTAATTTATTTTGCCTGGGCAGTCGCGGTGGTCTGGAGCTGCTTCCAGTAATCCTTCACGAAGTCCTTCTGCTTTCCGTGACCAAAGCCGGCGCTGAAGTCGTATTGTTCCATTTCAGCGAGCACTTGATCCAGGTTCCACTTGTCGTAATTGAAACGATACACAGCACCGACTACACCCGTGCGGTGACGTCCACCAGCGCAGTGTACGAAAAACTTACCCGTAGCCGGATCGTCAATCACTTTTAAAAACTCGTTGATCTGATCGATGCTCGGATATTTTTTATCCGGCATCGGGATGTTGATGTAGCGCAGTCCCGCGGCCTTCACCGCCGGTTCTTCATACTCTCTCGAATTGTCGGTCAAATCGATGATCGTCTGTACGCCGAGGGCAGCGAGGGCGGGGTAGTCCTCTTCGTCGGGACGTGCTCCGCGGAAAAACCGATCGTCCATCTGACCAAAATTCTTGATTTTGACGTTCGGGAATTTGACGTTTTTGTTTTTACCGAATGCGAGGGCAGAAAACGAAAATAGGAGTGCGAAGGTGGCGATAAGTGCAGGCGAAAACTTTCTTACAATTCTCATCTAAAATTCTCCTCAACAAGAAAATGGCCGGGTAATAATACCAAAAAACCAGAGGTGAGATTCAAGAGTTAATTCGATAGTTGCACCAGTTTATGCCAACAAAAGGGCGCAAAACGCACGTACGCTTTGCGAGCACAAAAATTTACGGGCAAGAGCGGAATCACCCTGTGCCCTTGCGGGCCCGCCCTTGCCCTTAGGGCAACGACAGGCAAACTCGTGCCGCTTACGTGCGGCGAAAGCGGTAAGAGTCTACCAGGGTCGTCGCCCTATTTCGTAGAAACTACGAATGAATGCGATCTTTTTGGGGAAAGCGTCGGGAGGGGAAAGTACGAATGACGCGGAGTATGGAGCACAGGCACTTTAAGAGTCAAACGCAAGAACGTGATCGGGGCGATCGTCCTATTACGCCGAAGGCGTTCGCTAATTTAGCCCAGTGGTTGGAGCGGAGCGACAACCCTGGGTTAACAATAAATAGAGCAACAAAACCCTGAAAGGGTTCGCCAACCGCAGAACCCTTTCAGGGTTCAATGAACTTATCTGTTTGTGTACCCAGGGTTGTCGCTCCGCTCCAACCACTGGGCTCAAATTAGCCGACGCCTTCGGCGTTACATCACCGCACTCCGCGCTAATGCTATTGACTGATCCTTCGCTGGCGCATAACATGCGGGCGTTATCGAAATGCATCATTAGTGTGGTCCTCGTCCACGCTTAAGCGAGTACAGTTAAGCATCTTCGGCCTGCCCTCACTGTCCACCAGAAGTTTGCATTACGCGTGGATGTTTCGGCCGGCCCCCAACCGGAGAAATTAGCTATGGGCACACCGCTGCGTGGTTACGAAAAGATCATTCTCCTTCTCGTCGCCATCGCCTTCATAACTTTCGCGACTTACAGTTGCCAGAAAACTCAACCGGAAAACACAAACGCAACCCCCGCGGCCGCGGCATCGCCGGCGCAGCTACCACCATGGCCCAAGGGGTTTCCACAAGCGATGCCATCGCCCGTCATTAGCGGAAATATTCCACGCCAGGTCGTCATAACGGGAAACCCGTCCACGCCGCAGGACGCGCGACCTTTCTTCGATAACTTCTCGTGGGAGTCTTTCATCGCCTTAAACTGGCCCGCACTCGCCGGCTCGCGCGGTGTTCCCAATAATCCCAACGACCAGGCCATATTTTTCACCGCGCTAAACGGCACACCCGTAGTCTGGGGAACCTACAAAGACTCATTCGATCTCTTCGGACAAAAAGATCGGCCCACCGCGTGGAATGCACCGAGTACAAGCCCGTGCCCCGGCGGAACAGCCGATCAGAAAGCCCTGATCTTCACGACCAAGGGCGACACGCCGCTCATGCAAACGAAAGAGGCGTTCTCATTTCCGTTGATCGATCAGCGAAGTAATTTTGTCTATTTCGACATTCGCTACGACGAGGCCCAGTACAATTTCATTCGCGGGCAGGACAACGATCAGTCAACCTGGCTCTACCTGCTGAAGAACCTCGGGCCGAAAGAGAACCAGCAGTTTGGCGTGCAGATGCCGATGACCACCACCGCGGCACTCGGATCGATCATGGTCAAGGCCGCGTGGCGTATCGGCACTTCGCGCGACGATCCCAAGCGCTACTACGCCATCAATGCGCAGCTTTACAACCCGCAAACACAAACGTGCACGCCCTCGACCGTGTTGCTCGTCGGACTTCATATCGCGCACAAAGTCGATCCATTCACCGAATGGGTGTGGTCCACGTTTGAGCAAATAGACAACGTGCCACCTGATCCGGACGTGTCGCCAAAACCGTCGCCGCCACCGAACGGCTATTCATTCAACAACGGCACCGGCACGCCACCAACTCCGAACGGCTACAACTACAAACCGCAGTTGACGGCCCCGGGCACGCCGACGCCGACTCCCTCGCCGGTCCAGGTGACGCGCGTCAATCCGATTCCGAACACACCGGCGGGCCAGTCAACACGCGAGATCAATGCTTTTTACCAGCAACTACTGCGCGGCACTGTTTGGCAGTATTACCAGCTCGTCGTGACGCAATGGCCCGCGAGCCCCGGCATCGGCCAGGGCAAACCCTTCATGTTGATGCAGAAGGGCGGTGTGTATCCGCAAAATGCGGGCGCCGCATTTCCCGCGACCGGCGCAGTCAACACGACGATGGAAACTTACTTTCAAACTCAAAACGATGCTGCCGGCGCAGGCGGCAATAGCTGCATGAGCTGTCATTACAGAGCAGGCCAGTCTGACTTTAGCTGGGGCCTGAACCGGAGGGCGCACTAATGGATAAAAAATCCGAAATCGCATTGCAGAAACGCAGAAACGCTGCCGCGCCCGAGCCGCCCACCGCCGCGGCAACGTCGCCGGCAGCCGCGCCGGCTGCTGCCCCCGCGCCGTCAGGCTGGTGGATGTATCACGGCAATCCCGAACACACCGGCTTCGTTTCAGACAGCAACCTCAACACCGCAACCGTTGCTTCACCGAATTTCAAAACACTGTTCACGCTGGAGCTCGGTGGTCCAATACTCTCAGTTCCTGCCGTCGCCGATGGGTTCGTTTACGTGGGCGTCGCAAATGATCATGCAGCGCAGGGCGGTAATGGCGGTGCGTTGCACAAGATCGATCTCAAGACCGGAAAGATCGTCAACACTTTTAGCTGGAACCTCGGAAATGACGACCCGGACGCGCACCATTTCACCGGCATGGGCTGCACTCCCATGCTGTTCAACAATCGCGTCTACTTCGGCGCGTTCAACGGGAAATTCTATTGCCTCACTCAGGACACGTTGCAGTTAGTTTGGGCAACCGATCTGCGTAACGAAGACCTGGCCCACAATCAGCCGATCACGAACAACAACGGTGTGAGCGCAGGTTATCCCGCGGCAGTTATATGGACCTCGCCCGTCGTCTCCGCTGACGGCTCCAGGCTTTTCGTTGGGTGTGGTGAAGGCGAGAACCCGCAACTCTACAGCTTTGTCTTCTGTCTCGACACCCTCACCGGTAACGTGATTTGGATCTATTGCACGAACCTGTTTTGCACGGGCCAGATTAATAAACCGAACGTGCTTCCGGAGCAGGCGGTGCAAACACTTCCGCCACCGCCGGGCTACACGCTTTTCAAGGGTGAGCCGATCGTGATGGGCTGCTCTGTTTGGGGCGCGATTGCTTACGACGCAGGGCTGAATCGAATTTATTGTCCGACCGGAAACCAGCAGCCAGAGCCTGACGGCAACTGGAGTGGAGGTCCGTTCAAGCCCGAGTTACCGAGCCCCGGTTTTTCGAATGGACTACTCTCGCTCGATGCCGGCACTGGTGAATTCAGAGCGTTCTTCCAGGTGACGCCGGAGAGCAATTACCGCAAATCCGATTTTGATATCGACATCGGCAGCGCGCCGGTGATCACGATGCTCGGCGCGCAGATCGTCGTGATCCTCACGTGCAAGAACGGCGGCTTCTTCGTGCTCGATGCCAACTCGCTCAAGTTAGTTAAATGGCGACAGATGTTGCCTTACATGAATAACGGTCAGTGGATTGCGACTGTCGATAAGCATCCGGTGGATCCGAATGCCATCAATCCTGACGTGCCAAATGACGTATCAAATGTAACGCCCGGCGAGAACTTTTCGGGCGCGTTCAATACCGCCGCTTTTTATCCGGGTTCGTCGAATATCTCGCCGCGCTTCTTCATCGGCCTCGGTGGTCCAAATTATCACAACGCCTCACCCGGCATTGACTACACCACGACGCCGTTCATGCGCGCGCTTGATTTCAATTCGCCGCAACTGGTCGACGCGTGGCCCATGGACAACAGCGACCCGCGCAAGTATGTCAACTGCTCGCACATCGATGCTCCAAACGGCATTGCCGTCGGCATGTACACGAGCGCGGGTGAAGCTGGCTTGAGCTCGCCCGCGGTCGTCAACGACGTCGTGTTTTGTACCACCAGCAAGATCGCGATCTACGCGTTTGATGTGCGTGACGGCAAGCTGCTCTGGTGGGACGACCTGGGAATGCAGACCGATGGCTATAACGGAGGCTATGGATATTGTTTGGGCGCAGCGATATGGAAGGACTACGTCGTCGCCGGCGCACTGGTCTTCGGGAGAGATGGAGGCGTCTTGAGGATCTACGGTCTCGCTTCGCAACAGTCTTAATTTGTGCTTTTTGTGCCTTTGTGGCAACTAAATGGAGAAACGACGATGGCGGTTTCCTTCAACAACGACATCATGCCCATCTTCAATCAGTTTACGGGCCAGATGATATGGCGGTTTGATCTCACAAACTACGATCAAGTCAGAGCGAACGCGCAGGTCATCTACGGCCGCATCAACGGTGGTGGTATGCCGCCGCCACCATTCGATCCTCTGACCCTCGAACAAATTCAACTATTCCAACAGTGGATGGATGAAGGGTATCAACCTTGAAGTTCTGTTTGTTCCTCATTGCACTTCTTTACGGCCTCAGTGTCTCCGCTGTCGCCGCTCAATCTACCGGTGCGACAGTTACCGGCACGATTCGCGATCCGCTGGACCAGGTGATCGTCGACGCCGAAGTGCAAATGCTGAGCATCGGCAGCGGCGCCGTCGTCAAGACAAAGACGAATTCTGAAGGCAAGTATGAGCTGGGCCGGCTCGCGCTCGGTTCGTACCTGCTTTCGATCAACGGCGGCGGGTTTGCAGTCGCGACGCGCAGCATCACCCTTCGTCGCAACGAATCGTATCTCGAGGATTTCTCGCTCGTTCCCGGCATTATTGAAAGTAGCCTCACGGTAACTGCCGCGAAAGGAAGCGCGCGTGTAGCCGCTGACGCTCCGCAGATGGTTACAGTCAGCGAGCAATCAGACTTTGAACGACGGCGCCCGGTCTCGACCACGCGAGCCCTCGAGCTCACGCCAAACCTCAACACGATAAATGGAAACCCCGCGCTCGAACGTCCACGGCTGCGTGGGCTCGCGTCAAATCGACTGCTGATAGTTCTCGACGGCGAGCGACTCAACAACGTGCGCAGCGATCCGACTTCCGGCGTTTCGCCGAGCATCGTCGATGTGGTCCAACTTGAAGCATGCGAAGTGCTGAGCGGCGCCGGCTCGAGTTTGTATGGCTCAGACGCGATGGCGGGAGTGATCAACCTGGTAACTCCTGACGAGGAGCGTGGCGACACTCGTCTTGGCCTGCGCTTCAACGGTGATCTTCGTACAAATGGCGGCTTTCGACGCGGAGCGGCAACGATCAACTGGAGTCATTCGCGTTTCGCCGCACGCTTTTCGGGGTCACTCTTTCGCGAGAACGCTTATCACGTTGGCGATGAAGAGATTCCGCTCAGCGAAGTTGTTCGTATCGGAAACCTTGCCATCGCGATGGGAAACGAAGCTGGAAACAACCTTGCGCGCACTTACGCCGTTTGGACATTGCCCGCGGGCGGCGAAGTCACAAATAGCCAGGGACACGGCTTCAACGATCAAGCCGATGTGTGGTTCTTCCCGAGTTTGAACCACAGCATTCGTTACCGGCAGTTGAACAGCCAGCACAAAGATCTGGGCTTCGCGTTTATCGCGCCGCCGTTTGATCCGCGACGACAGTTCAACAGCTTTCGCCGGCTCGATAAATACGGACTGCGTTACGAAGGTCGTGAGCTGCGAAGCTGGTTGCCGCGCGTGTCCGCGAGTTTTTACCGGCAAAAATATTCTTTTCCGGATGACACGATAACGTCGCAGATCGTTCTCGGCAGCAGTTGGACGCTCGTGGACGACCCGAATTCTCCGCAGGGTTTCTCGCCTCAACTTACAGGCAATCCGTCGGCATTTACCGCCGTCAACCTGTCGGAGAATAAGAACTCGATCACGACGCACGGTCTCGATCTGCAAGCGACGTTCGCGCCGTTTGTAGGCGCGTTAGTGACGACGGGTGTCGGATACCTGCGCGATTCATCGATCGATGAGTTTTCTCGTACTGACCTGGTAGCGCCGTTCAACGTGATCAGCGGACGCGCGAGCAATCCCGACACTGACTATACGAATTGGAGCTGGTTCAACTTGTTCGAGCATGAGCCGTTCCGTTGGTTGCGGCTCAACGGTGGATTACGTGTTGACAACTGGAGCACGCAAGCGAAGGTGACGTCTGGTTTTCCACTCGGCATCGAAGCGACTCTGCTCGATCGCTCGTTTGAGTCGCTACTGGCTGAGCCAGGTCAAATCAGTACCACTGGCGCCGCGGGTCTGATCGATCTCGTGAAAGGCGTCAAGGGAATCTCGACCAGTCGCACTGTTGTAACTGGGACGGCGGGCGCAGTAGTGCGATTGCCGCTGGGAATCAATCCATACTTTCGCTGGGGCACGAGTTATCGCGAGCCGGGGATCACGGAGCGTTACTTACTGCGTGACTTTGGCGATCCTACGTTTAGTGTTCTCGTGATTCCGAATACTACGTTACGGCCGGAGCGCGGTCGTGAGTTTGCTTTCGGCGTGAAAGTGCAGCGCGCGAAGTGGAATATGTCGGCGAATTATTTTCGTAACGATCTGAGAGACTTCATCGGCGCTGCTGCGGCGGAACCGGTTTTCATTCCGGCCGATCCGGCACTGGGCATCAATCCTATCTCGCCTTTCTTTCCGTTTCATGGTGTTCTCTACGTGCAGCGCGTCAACACTGCGCGTGCGCGTATTCAGGGAGTCGAGACGCAGTATGAAGTCAGGTTGCCGTTGGACCAGGGCGTGATTTCCGCGTTCGGATCAAGCGGCTGGCTGAAGGGCACAAACCTCACGCCCGATGAAGTCACGTTGAGCCTGTTGTCACAGTTCTACAACCGCGCGGACACGCCCGTGCAGTTGAGTGGATCAGCGAACGACGCACCGTTATCAAGCATTACGCCGCTGCGAACGATCAATGGCGTTCGCTTCGACAGTTTGGACCGTCGCTGGTTCGCGGAATATGAGCTCCGTTACCAGGCACAGGTGAAGCGAGCAGATCCGCTGGATCTATCGGCTGCTATCTCGACCGAGTATGGCACGTTCCGCAGCCTGAGCTCTTTCGCGGTGCAGTCGCTGCGCGGTGGTTATACGGTGCGGAGTGAGAAGCACAGGATCATGTTTACTGTCGGTCTTGAGAACATGACAAATCGTTTGTACTTCGAGCACTTTCAAACCGCGCCCGCGCCGGGACGCAGCATCGTATTCGGAACGACTGTGGAGCTGATGAACCTGTTGCATTAGAGTTCACGCTAATCTGTGCAATCTGTGGATATGAAACGTTATCTACTCACAGTCGTGGCGCTGATCGCGTGCTTAACGATCCTGTTTGCGATCGTCGAGGCGCTCGGTGTGCCGGTGTTGTCAGATCCGACGCCGTGGATGAAGCACGGCGGCCCGGTGGCGGCGAGCGTCGGTGTGGGTTTGTTAATTGCAGACGTCGTGTTGCCTGTCCCGTCGAGCATCGTGATGGTGGCCCATGGCGCGCTGTTCGGTGTGTTGTCGGGAACGATCCTTTCGTTGATTGGCAGTACGGGCGCCGCGGTGTTTGGGTTTGCGATTGGACGACGTGGTGGCGCGTTGTTAGAGCGCGTCGTGACGCCTGCTGAGCGTGCGCGCGCCAATAGCATTCTCGCGCGCTGGGGCACACTCGCGATCATCATCACGCGTCCCGTGCCGCTACTCGCCGAGACGGTCGCGATCATGGCGGGTGCATCATCGATGACGTGGCGCGCGATGATTCTCGCGTCAGTTGCAGGCTCACTGCCGCCGGCTTTGCTGTATGCGTTGACCGGCGCGGCTGTCGCGAATTTGCAGAACACGGCGTTGATGTTCGGAATCGTATTGCTTGTCGCTACAATGTTCTGGCTGGTGGGGATTGTTTTTAACCACAAAAAGGCACAAAAAGCACAAATGATAAAGGAAATCGCGCGCCTTAATTCAATTTTTACTCTGTGCCTTTTGTGGCTAATTTAAATATGCGTTTTGTGGCTAATGATGCTTGAGCTTGTAGCCGGAGATTTTTCATTTCCAACGAGTTTAGCTTTCGACGATGCTGGTGGAATGTACGTGGCGGAGTCGGGTTTGCCTTTTGGCGGCGCGCCGCCGGGCGGTCGTGTCTGGCGTGTGCAATCGGGCTCGCAACGCGAATTGTTGATCGAGAACCTGCGCGCGCCGGTGAACGGTCTCACGTTTCATCGCCGGCGTTTGTATGTTTCCGAAGGCGGGCATCCGGCGCGCATCAGTTGTTTCGATCTCGATGGGAAGCTGCTTTCAGTGGTCCTGGATAACCTGCCTGGTCCAGGTAACTACCACACGAACATGGTCGTCTTTGGTCCTGACGACAAGCTCTATTTCAGTCAGGGCGCGATGACGAATACGGGCATCATCGGGCTCGACGCTTACGAGCTCGGATGGTTGCGTCGTTTGCCGCATGGTCACGATCTGCCGGGTTACGACCTTGTGCTGAACGGCGTGAATGTCGAAACAGCGGATCCGCTGCACGGCGATGCAAACGCACGCACGGAGACTGGCGCGTTTGTGCCGTTTGGTGTTCGCACAGAGCCGGGGCAGCACGTTGCGGCGCAGTTACCGTGCACAGCGGCGATCATGCGTTGCAATGTTGACGGCAGTGAGCTCGAGCTGGTGGCGTGGGGATTACGGAACGCTTACGGGCTCGGGTTTCTTCCTGACGGCAGGCTGCTCGCGGTCGATCAGGGCGCAGACGATCGCGGCAGTCGTCCGGTTGGAAATGTGCCTGACATGTTGTTTGAGGTGCGGGAAGGCGCGTGGTATGGCTGGCCTGATTTTATCGGCGATGTGCCGATCACCGATTCGCGTTATCGACCGCAACGTGGCGCACCGCCTTCGTTTCTGTTAGCGAACCACGATGCGTTGCCGAAGCCGGAGAAGCCTCTGTTGAATTTTCCACCACACACTGCGGCGGTGAAGTTTGCTGTTGGTCCAACGGGACATCTGTTCGTCGCGCTGTTTGGTGACGAAGTGCCGATGACTGCGCCGTCCGGACCAAAGGTTGGGCGTTCGGTCGTGCGAGTCGATACGAGTAACTGGACCATGCACCCGTTTGTACAGGATGGATTGTTGAGGCCGATCGACGTTCAATTCAATGCGGCAGATGGTGCGCTTTATCTTCTCGACTTTGGAAGTTTTGAGATGATTGCGAATGGAGGTGTTAGCGCTGAGCCTGCGACAGGCAAGATCTGGCGCACTGGTGCAACATGGTAACGCTGCTGCTTCTCGGATTTGCTTTGAGTCTCGACAGCTTCCGCGTGTCGCTGGGCCTCGGCACGTTGAAGCTCAGTCGTTTGCGTCAGCTTCAGATCGTGATTGCTTTTGGTGTGTGCGACGCGGTCGCGCCGTTGATTGGATTGTTGATTGGTAAATCGCTCCTTGAGTTCATCGGTCCCTGGGTCGGGCACCTTGGACCATTGCTGTTGTGCGCGTATGGTGTTTACGTGGTCTATATCGCGCAGCGTTTTGCGGGAAGGGAAACGGGCGAGACCGATCGTTGGATGGTCGTGGGTCTGCCGTTGTCGTTGAGCCTCGATAATCTCGTCGCGGGCACGACTTTAGGGATGATTGGTTTTCCCCTCCTGCTGTCGGTCACGGTCATCGGCGCGATGAGCTCGTTGTTCTCGGTAGCGGGGTTGCAGTTAGGAAAGACAGCGGTGAATTTCTTGAAGTTTCGCGCGGAGCTGATCGGTGGTGTGGTGCTGATCGTTATCGCGCTGTCGTTTGTCGTCGAGGATTTGTTTTAACGACAAAGGCACATAACAGAACACAGAAAGCACAAAACAGACCTTACAAAATCATTTTGTGCTTTTGTGATCTGTGATGTGCCTTTTGTGCTCCGCTTTATTGCTGCCAGCCGCCGCCGAGCGCTTTGTAAAGCTGCACCAGCGACAACAGCTCGTTGCGTTTCGTCTGAGTTAAATCGAGCTCGGCGTTGAATAGCTCGCGGTCTGCGTCGAGGGCATTGAGCAGCGTGTCAACACCGCCCTCGTACCGGAGATAAGCGAGCCGCGAACGATCGCGCAGAGTTTCCACCAGCAGTCCTTGCTGGACGCGGATCTCTTTCAACTTCCGATACTGGACCAGCGCGTCCGACACTTCTCTGAATGCGTTCTGGATCGTTTGCTGGTATTGGATCACTGCCAGTTCCTGCTGGGCCTTCGCAAATTTCACGTCTGACTTGAGTCGTCCGCCGGTGAACAGCGGCTGAGTGATCTGCGGCACAAACGTCCACGCGCGGCTTGGTCCAGTAAACAGGCTCGAAAGCTGATCGCTCTGGAATCCAAGCAGGCCCGTCAAACTAATGCGCGGGAAGTAAGCTTTCTTCGCCGCTGACACGAGTGCCTTTTGGGCCACGAGGCTCTCTTCAGCCGCGCGTATGTCGGGCCGTCGCTCGAGTAGAGCCGACGGCAGACCAGTCGGTACTGCGGGCAGCTCTTCCTGTTGCGCGAGTGGACGTCCACGCGAGATCGCGCCCGGGTTATTGCCCAGCAACAGGCTGATTTGGTTCTCGGTCTGCTCGATCAAGCGTTCAGTATCGGGAATTGTTTGTGACGCCTGGTAGACCAGCTCTTCGGCCTGGCGAACGTCTGACATCGTCGCGACGCCGCCTTGTTGTCGTGCCTTGATTAGACGAAGTGAATCTTCGCGCGTCGCGAGCGTGCGCCTGGCGATGTCCAGCTCGCTGTCGAGCTCTAGCAGGCTGAAATAACCGCTCGCGACATCGCCAACCACAGTCGTTTGCACTGCCTTACGATCTTCTTCCGAAGCTCGCAGCTCGGCGCGCGCGGCTTTTGTTTGCTGGCGCACTCGTCCCCAAACGTCCAGCTCAAACGTCAACAGATTGAGCAGGACGCTGCCGAAGCTGCGAGATCTTCCGCCTTGATTTGCAATAGCGAGCTGGCCGTTTCGCGAAGTGCGCGCGCTCGTTACATCCGTGCTCAAGTCAAACTGCGGAAACTGTTCAGAACGTGCGAGACCGAGGTTTGCACGCGCGGCATCGATGCGCGCGACAGCCGCACGAACATCATGGTTTCGGACCATCGCCGTCTTAACGAGATCCTGCAGTGCGGGATCTTTGAACACTTCAAACCATTTGAGATCGCCGATCGAGGTTTGATCGGAAGTAGTATTTGGATCAGCACCACGAAATGTCGCGGGGGGTTGAATTGTGGAAGTCTGGCGTTGTTGACCATGTACTGTACCAAGTAGTAGGAAAAACAGGCCCACGAGGCAGGCGAAAAAATAGAGACTGGGGCGGGACCCCCGGAATCTTGTGTAAGAACTTTGCCTGTTTTCGTGGGAATGTTCGCTCACTGTTCTGACGTTACCAACCATTCTTAATCTCCTGACGCGGGTTGTAGTTGCGGCGTGTGGTCCTCTTCACGGTGCTTGCGGCCGAACCGCATCGATACCTTCTCAACTACGTAGAAACTAACTGGAATCAGAAAGCTCGCGATCAACGTATCGGCCAGCATTCCCGAAACCACCACTGTTCCCAAAATCTTTCGTGCTTCAGCACCCGAGCCACTGGAAAACCACAACGGCAAACTACCGGCGATGAAAGCCATTGAAGTCATCAACAACGGCCGTCGTCGCAAACGCGCGCCTTCGAGGGCTGCGTCCATCAAGTCGCGTCCTTTCTCGAATTCAACCTTGGCAAACTCGACGATCAGGATCGCGTTCTTCGCCGCGAGTCCGATCACGACGATGAGACCGATTTGCGCGTAGATGCCGAGGTCGTAGCCTCGCAGAAAAAGACCGGCGAACGCACCGAAGAGAGCGATCGGAACAGTCAGCAACACGGAGAACGGAAGCGACCAGCTCTCATACAACGCAGCGAGAATGAGAAACACAAAGACCAGCGACAAGGCGAGGGACTTCATCGCCGCTCCGGACGTCTGTTTCTCCTGGTACGAAAGATCGGCCCAGTCGTAACCCATCTCACGCGGCAACACTTCGCGCGCGACTTCTTCGAGCGCCGTCATCGCCTGGCTCGAGCTGTATCCCGGCGCGGCGGCGCCGATGATCTGCGCGCTGCGATAAAGATTGAAACGGTTTGTGTATTCAGGCCCGGTGATGCTGCGCGTGGTGACGAGCGCCGAGAGCGGCACCATCTCACCATCTTTATTGCGTACGTAGTAATTGCCGATGTCCTGTTCAGTGCGTCGCATCTCACCTTCCGATTGCAGAAAGACGCGCCACTGGCGACCAAAGCGATTGAACTGGTTCAGATACAGACCACCGAGATACGCTTGCAGCGTTTGGTAGACGTCGGCAACTTCAACACCTTGTTTGAGCACCTTGTCGCGATCGACGTCGGCAAAGATCTGCGGCACGTCCGCCGAGAACTGCGTAATCACTCCCGCGAGCTCCGGACGTTGACGCGCCGCAGCAATAAATGTCTTCACGTTCTGATCGAGAAACTCGACCGATCCGCCACTACGATCCTGTAGCCACAGCGAGAAGCCACCCGCGCTACCCAAACCCGGTATCGAAGGCGGCATGAAAGCAAACGCCATCCCTTCCGGAATCTGCGTCGCCAGCTCGCCGTTGATCTTCTGAACGATTGCCTGCGCCTGCTGCTCTTTCGAGGTTCGATCGTCCCAGGGTTTGAAACTCATGAAGAAGAAGCCCTGGTAACTCGCCGAAATTCGATTCAACAAACTGAAACCACCGATGCTGGTGTAGTATTCGACGCCGTCAGTGTGCGCGAGAATCGTCTCGACTTTTTTGAGCACCTGGTCTGTTCGCTCGAGCGATGCCGCGGGTGGAAGCTGAACGTGCAACATCGCGTACCCGTAATCTTCCTCGGGAAGAAAACTTGTCGGCATCTTGTATCCCATGAACGCATCGGCAACAGTGAAGCCAACGATGATCACGACGCCGATGACGGCTTTGCGAAGTATCGCGTGACTCCAGCTGAGATAACCGTGCATCACTTTGTCGAACACGCGATTGAAGCCGCCGAAGAACCGGCCGAGTATGCCGCGCGATTCCTTGCGTGGCCGCAAGAGCATTGCAGCCAGGGCCGGCGAGAGCGTCAACGCGTTGAAAGCCGAGATCAACATCGACACGGCGATCGTCGTCGCAAACTGGTTGTTAAGCCGTCCCTGAATTCCTCCCATGAACGCGACCGGCAGAAACACCGCTGAAAGGATCAGCGCGATCGCGATCACTGGTCCACCAACTTCTTTCATCGCCTGGATCGTCGCATCGCGCGGAGACTTACCCTGCTCGATGTGATGCTCGACTGCTTCCACGACAATGATCGCGTCGTCTACGACGAGTCCGATCGCGAGTACGAATGCAAACAGCGATAACGTGTTGATCGAGAAACCCAGCAACGGGAAAATGGCGAACGTTCCGATCAGCGAGACAGGTACTGCAATCACTGGGATCAAGGTTGCGCGCCAGTTTTGCAGAAACAGGAACACGACGATGATCACCAGGACCATCGCTTCGAGCAGCGTTCGCAGTGTTTCCTTCATGCCCTCGCTCACGGGTCGTGTTGTGTCGAACACGACCGCGGAATCGAGATCGTTGGGGAAGCGCTGCTTCAATTCCGCCATCGTTTGTCTGAGAGCGTCGGCGGTCGCGAGTGCGTTTGATCCGGGCGATTGAAAGACGGCCACGATGACGCTCGGCTGGCCGTTCATGCGGTTGTTCTGTTCATAATTTTGGGCGCCCAGCTCGATACGTGCGACGTCTTTCAAACGCACAACCGAACCATCCGTGTTAGCACGCACAATCACCTGGCCGAATTCTTCAGGCGTCTCGAGCCGGCCCTGCGCGCGCACGGTGTACGTCTTCTCCATTCCCGCAGGCGCCGGTGCAGCGCCGACACGGCCGGACGGATTCACGTTGCTCTGTTGCTTGACTGCGTTCACGAGATCGGGAACGCCTAAGCCCAGCTTCGCGAGTACGTCTGGTTTCACCCAGATGCGCATCGCGTAATCGCTCGAGCCGAATACCCTCACTTCGCCGACGCCGGGGACGCGGTAGAGAACATCGTTGATGTTGATGTTTGCGTAGTTTGCAAGAAACAACGAATCGTATGTTTGATTAGGCGAGTAGAGCGAAAAGACGAGCATCGGCAGGCCGGTGGACTTCCGCGTCGTCAAACCGAATTGATTTACATCTGTCGGGAGATTGGGTTGGGCCTGCGCCAGCCGGTTTTGAACGTTGACCTGATCGATATTGACGTCAGTATCGACGCCAAACGTGATCATTAGCTGCTGGCTGCCGTCGTTCGCGTTGATCGATTGCATGTAGAGCATGTCGTCAACGCCATTCATCTGCTGCTCGATTGGCGTCGAGACCGATTGCTCGATCGTGACTGCATCCGCGCCCGTGTAGTTGGTCGAGACGATGATCTGCGGCGGCAGGATCTCCGGAAACAATGCGAGCGGCAGACCCGACATCGCGATCAGTCCGGTGATCACCGTCAGAACCGCGATCACGATCGCCACTATTGGCCGTCTAATAAAGAAATTCGAGATCATTTATTCGCTCACTTCTTAGCCACAAAAAGGCACAAAAAGCACAAAAGGAAATTTACTGTTCATTACTCTTAATGAATGGTTTTGGTGATACAGCCATGCCTGGTCTGACTTTCAGCGTTCCTTCGGCAACGATCGATTCACCCGGCTTGAGACCGTCTTCAACAACCCACATCGATCCACTCTTCTCACCGACCTTCACCGGACGAATGCTGATCTTGTTGTCACGATCGACGACCGCCACCTGATAAATTCCCTGTAACTCTGAAACTGCTCTTTGCGGAACGAGCAACGCCTCTTCTTTAACGCTCGTCACCGCACGCACGCGCCCGTATTGACCGGGTCGCAAATGATTTCCCGCATTCGGAAATACACCCGCCAGGCGGATGGCACCGGTCTTCGGATCCACTTCTCGATCCGCGAAATAGAACTTGCCCTTCTCCGGATACGTGGTGCCGTCAGCGAGTATTAATTCGAGCTCGAGCTGGTCCAACCGGCCACTCTGCTCGGCCTCGTTAAAGTTGGGTCGTGTATAACTCAGATATTCCTGTTCGCTCAGTGTGAAATAAACCTTGATCGGATCGACCGTCGAAACAGTCGTTAATGGACCACTCGTGGTGTTAACGAGGTTCCCGACCTGCGCGGTGGCAATGCCCACGATTCCGTCGATTGGCGCTGTGATTCTTGTAAACCCGAGATTCAGTACGGCCGTGTTAACCATGGCTTTCGCATTTTCGAGCTGTCCCTTCGCTGTGGAAATACCAGCCTTTGCAGTGCTCACTTGCGCCTTCGCATGAGCGAGTTGCGCGCGTGCTGCTTCAACTCCGGCTCGTGCTGCCTCGACCTGCGCTTTCGCAGCCACGTTCGACTGGGTAGCGTTGTCGAATTCCTGTTGCGTGACCGCTTTTTGCTCGGCGAGCGGTCGATACTTGTCTACATCTAATTGCGTCTTAACCTGATTTGCTTCAGCCTGGGCCATCTGGGCCTGAGCTTGAAACAACTGGCTGTTGGCAGCCGCGAGCTGTGCTTCCGCCTGTGCGACTTGAGAGGTTGCCTGCTCGAGCTGTCCCTGGAATTGGGCCGCCTGCCCGTTGGCCTGATCGACTGCCGCCTGAAATGGTCGCGGATCGATCTCAAACAGAAGCTGACCTTTCTTAACAAACGAGCCCTCTTTGAAATCCTGTCGCAACAAGTAACCAGTTACCTGTGCTTTGATTTCCGCGTTAACCATTCCGTCGGTGGTGCCAATCCATTCTTTGTAGATCGGCACGTTCGTTTGCTCGACGGAAACCACTTCGACTTCGAGCGGAGGCGGCGCTGCTGCTGCGGGTTTGTTCGAACGTGCGAAACCCAGCAGCGCCGCCGCGACGAAGATCGCGATGATTGCCGTCGCAAAAGTAACTATTTTGTGTTTTGCCAGAATTGACTGTAGTCCTCTTAACCGGATCACCTGATTTCCTCCTGAACTACGGGCGCATATGAAGTGAATTATGTTGGTCCCCCCGAGCAGGAGGCCCTGAAGTTTGCCCACCAGTTACCCCTTCAGGACCACCTGCTCTCGCCGAAGCACGGGATAACGCGCCTATCATCCCGTGCGACCTAAACCTCAGTGCCAAAGGTTCATGTTGGACCATTGACAGCAATAGCTTTGCCACTCGATTTCCTAGGATGTTTCGCTTGCTACGTGACTGTGAGGTGACGACAACTGGTCAGGTGACGAAATGTGGTCGCCACTTGTGGCCGGAGTGTTCTCGATCTCTTCGATAAGGCATTTTGTCATCAGGCTCTTTGAAAACAGCTTGATTCCTTTGTTATGCATGCGCGCGAGCAATGCTTTTCCGTGTTCGTCAACGAAGCTAACGTTCGTCAAATCCACCAGCAGCGCGATTTCGCTCGATGGACACGTTTGCCAGCACTTATCCAATTCATTAACGCAGGGGCCCGAAAGTTTGCCTTCGAGAAAAAGCCGCGTGATAGTTGATTCTTGTTGAGCCGTAATTCTGATCATGGTCGTGATCGCGTCGCTTGCAACTATCTAGCCGCGAAAATCGTTTTGTGAATTTTGTGCCTTTTTGCGGCTGAGGGGGTTTTGGTGCAAAATCAAATCATGAATTCTCCCGCTGTTCAGGTTGCTGTTGACGATCAGCAAACGCAGAAGTTTCTTACCCTGTTAGAGCTTTCGAGAGTCATCACTTCCCATCACGATTTGTCAGAGTTGTTTCACGAGCTCGCCTGCGGACTCGAGCATCTTTTTCCATTTCGCGATCTGGCGGTGATGCTGCACGACGAGCGCCGCAACGTGATGCGCTCGTACATCATGGAGGGTTGTGCCGTCGCGCGCTGGGTCGGCAAGGAATCCACGGAAGTGTCAGTTGACGATTCGATCAACGGCCATGTCTGGAAGACGCAAACGCCAGTTATCATCGACGATCTGGACCATGATTTACGCTTTCCCGCCGCGCAGATTATTCGCGACGGTGGAATCAAATCGGTTTGTTGCATTCCGCTGAGCACCGTCCATCAAAGACTCGGGACGCTGAATTTGTGGAGCGAGGAGATCGGCGCCTATCGCAATTTTGACATCGATTTTGCGCAGCTCGTCGCCGGACAGATCGCCGTAGCTGTCGAAGCACAGTTTCAACGAGAGCAGATCGCGCGCGAACGCGATCGTTCGCAGTTGCTCCTGCAAGTCAACAACTCGCTCGTCTCGAACCTGAATCTTCGGGAGTTGCTCTCGGCGATCTCTTCGGCGCTGAGTCCGGTTATGCCGCACGAAGCGGCGGCGCTGACACTTTACGACGAGCCGAGCAATGAATTGCGTGTAGCGGCTTTTGATTTTCCTGAAGACGACGGAAATTGTGTAACTGGTAAGGTTGTTCCGTTCGAGGGCAATCCGATTGGTGAGGCATTCACGACTCGGAAGACGGTTGTCATTGATCTTCGTCAAAGTGAGGAGGTCGCTTGTTCGGGATTCGTATCGGGCTGCGCTGCGCCTTTGATCTTTCACGATCGCGCGCTGGGCGTACTCGCAATCAAGACCAGGCGAGAACATGCTTTTTCTGCAGAAGATGCCGAATTGCTGGGACAGGTCGCGAATCAGGTCGCGATTGCTGTCGAGAATGCGCTTGCGTACAACGAGATCGAAACACTGAAGAACAAGCTGGAGAAGGAGAAACTCTATCTCGAAGAAGAGATTCGCACGGAGTACAACTTCGAGGAGATCATCGGATCCAGCTCGGTTTTGAGACGCGTGTTGCAGAACGTCGAGACCGTCGCGACTACTGATTCAACCGTCCTGATCTTCGGTGAAACCGGTACTGGCAAGGAGTTGATCGCTCGCGCGATCCACAATCTGAGTGATCGTCGTGAACGAACGCTCGTGAAGGTAAACTGCGCGGCCATCCCGACGGGCTTGTTGGAAAGCGAATTGTTTGGACACGAGAAAGGCGCGTTTACGGGAGCCATCGATCGACGCATCGGACGCTTTGAGCTTGCGCATCAGGGCACGATCTTTCTTGACGAAGTCGAGGACATTCCGCCGGAGTTGCAGTCGAAACTGCTGCGTGTGTTACAGGAACAGGAGTTTGAGCGACTAGGGAGCTCGCGCACGTTGCGAGTCGATGTGCGTGTCGTCGCCGCAACTAACGCGAATCTCGAGCAGATGGTTGAAGAGAAGAAGTTTCGCAGCGATCTGTATTACCGGCTCAACGTTTTTCCGATCAACGTGCCGCCGTTGCGCGAGCGGCCGGAAGATATTCCGCTCCTCGTTCATTTCTTTGCGAACAAATTTGCGCAACAGATGAAGCGCCGGATTGAAAGCGTGCCGAAAGAGACGATGGCTGCTTTGGTCAACTATCACTGGCCCGGCAATATTCGCGAGCTGCAAAACCTTGTCGAGCGTGGTGTGATCTTGTCGCGCGGGCCGAGTTTGGAAATTCCAATCGGCGAATTGAAGCAGTCAACTCGACCGGCAAACCACCTCAATGGATCGACAACGCTGGAATCCGTCGAGCGCGAACACATCCTGCGAGTGCTGGGCGAGTCGAAATGGGTTATTGGTGGTCCAGCCGGCGCCGCTGCACGACTCGGAGTCAACCGCACAACGCTCAATCATCGACTGCGTAAGTTGGGAATTACGCGCCCACAGCCGCAATCCTGAGCCACAAAAAGGCGCAAAAACGGATCACAAAAAGGCACAAAAGGGATCACAAAAAGGCACAAGAAGAAGCTACGAATGATTTATGGCTACGCTCTATCTTTTACGGCATGCAAAGTCCAGTTGGGCTGATGAATCGATGGGGGATTTCGATCGGCCGCTGGCAGATCGGGGTCGCGAAGATTGCGCCGTGATTGGGGCGTACATCGAAGAGAAGGGAATCGATTTCGATCTGGTGCTGGTTTCTACCGCGGTCAGAACACGCGAGACGATCGCGCTTGTGAAAGACCGAGCGCAGTTTGGCGTCGAGGTGCGTTTCGACGATCGCATTTATGAAGCTACCACGTCGCAACTGCTGGAAGTCATTTCTGAGGTTGATGATGATCGAGAGAGTGTTTTGCTCGTCGGACACAATCCCGGTATCGAAGAGCTGCTGGCTTTGCTGACAGGCGAGCATCCTGACGTTTCGACAGCAACGTTTGCAAAGATCAAAATCAACGCACCGAAGTGGTCTGCAAACCTGGGCAATAACGGAACTCTCGATTGGATCGTTCGCCCTAAAGAGTTACAGGAATCATGAATCAAAAAGAAAAAGCTGAGGCGTTCAAAAGCCTCCACGTAAAAGGCTCGCCCGTGATCTTGTTCAATATCTGGGATGCCGGCAGCGCGCGAACTGTCGAACAAGCTGGCGCGAAAGCGATTGCGACCGGCAGTTGGTCCGTTGCGGCGGCGCATGGTTTTGACGATGGCGAGCAGATGCCATTGCCACTCCTGCTGGCTAATATCAAGCGCATCGTCGATAGCGTTTCTATTCCAGTTACCCTCGATTTTGAAACCGGCTATGCAACGGATCTGTCAGGCTTGAAAGAAAACATTCGCAACGTGGTTGCGGCCGGTGCAATCGGCATCAACTTCGAGGATCGAATTATCGGCGCCGGCGGATTACAGACGATCGAGGATCAATCGGCACGCGTTAAGGCAGTTCGTGAAGCGGCTGACGACGCTGGAATTCCACTCTTCATAAACGCTCGCACCGATGTTTTTCTGGAGACGTATCCAGCCAAACACAATGAAGGCGAGTTGGAAGAAGCTCTTCGCCGTGCCGCTGCTTACGCTGAAGCAGGTGCGAGTGGATTGTTTGCGCCGGGACTGCGAGATCCGGATCTGATCGAGAAACTGTGCGAGCGTTCACCGCTGCCGGTAAACATCCTCGTGCTTCCAGACACTCCGCCGGCGAAAACGATGGCGCAACTTGGTGTCGCCCGCATCAGCCACGGCGCTGCGCCTTATCGTCAAATGTCCGCCGCATTGAAAGAAGCTGCCGAAAAAGCCTTAGCAGAAGCTTTGTGATTCTGATGATAGTAGGATCCTGCCGCTCAAAAACGGCAGGAACCTATGATGACATCCGAAACAGCACAGTGTAAGGTTTCGACTAGCCAAGCAGTTGTTTTCTGAATTAGGATACCTTTGAGCGGATGACTGTTCATCAGTTATCCGCCTTTTTGATTCTTCCCCCTGGGATAACCAGGGAAGGCACGCAATGCGTAACCCGACGCGCTTTGATTACCATCCAGAACTGGATGTCCTCCGGTTTTTCGCCTTTCTGGGCGTTTTCATGCATCACGCACTGCCTCGTGATGCGAACGTCTACATCAATAACGGCCTTTCACCGGCCGCAACGCAATGGTTACTCACCGCCAAAGAAGCCGGCGCCTTCGGGCTCGATCTTTTCTTCGCGTTGAGCGCCTACCTGATCACCGAGCTCTTACTGCGCGAGCACGCGAACCGCGGCACGTTTAGCGTTACGGCTTTTTACATTCGCCGCGCGTTACGAATCTGGCCACTATATTTCACCTTCATCGCGTTCACGATATTCGTCGTTCCAATGATCCTTCCGAGAGAAAGTTTCGGACCGATTTACATAGTCTCGTTTCTGTTCCTTGCCGGAAACTGGGCGTGCGCAGCTTATGGAATTCCGTTTTCGGTGGCTGGTCCTTTGTGGAGTATCTCGGTCGAAGAACAGTTTTACATCGGCTGGCCGCTGCTGTTACGGTTTTTCGGAATCAACCGTCTCAAACAGCTCGCAATCGCACTGCTGCTGCTTGCTTTCCTGACCAGGATTTTGTTAGCGGTTTATAACGTCAAACATCCGGGCGTGTGGTGTAACACACTCGCACGACTCGATCCGATTGCCCTGGGCGCGCTTCTCGCTTTCACGCTTCGTGGACGTGCGCCGCGAATTAATAACGGACTGCGCGTCGGGTTAGCTGCGATCGCATTAGCGAGCTGGTGGCTGGTCGCGAGGTACCTGGGCCAGGACGGCACATCGAGCATCGCTACTTACGCGTTTAGTGGACTCGCGAGTGTCGTGTTGCTGGTTGCAGTGCTACAGAGCGAAGTGAAGCTCCTCAGCGTTCGACCGTTCTCGTGGTTAGTTTATCTCGGGCGCATCTCTTACGGGTTGTATGTCTTCCACTTGTTTGCGCTTGCCGTGATGATGAATGTCCGCGTGGTTCCTCTGCTCGGCCTTCCGATCGGTTTCGAATTGCGCGTGCTATTTTCTTTTCTGCTGACAGTCGCGCTGGCTACTACATCTTACACCTGGCTCGAGTTGCCTTTCCTCAGGCTGAAGAAGCGTTTCACTCACAATCCCGATCAGAAGTCTTCACCCATCTTATCGAGATCTTCCACGGCCCCGACGTCTTCATACAAAACACTTTGGGGATCGTGATTCAAAGGCAGCAGGTAGTAGAGCACGCCGATATTCTTCAAAACCATCTTGCGCAGGCGCGATTCGACCAGTGCATCGTTAGCGGTGCCGCCAAGATTAACCGGATTCATGCGCGCGGATGAAACGACAGCGAATCGCCCCTCTTTGCGGTAGCTGAAAGCGTATTGCCAGTTCTCTTTGCGAACATACAAGTCTTCATCAGTCAAACCGATTACGATCGCATTTGGATCGGCAGCAATTTTTGGATAGCGGAGCTTGATCAGTGCGATTGCTTCTTCAGCGATAACCTGCTCGCGTTGCTTGTTGACGGTCGAGAGTGCGAACGGCACAGGTTGAGTAACGATCACATCAATTCCCGTTTTCTGTTTGCACGCGTTTACGAGTTTGGTCAACGAAGCTGTAGAGAATTTATCCAACGGAACGAAGTAGAGCGTTTCTTTGCCTCTGTCTCTTGTCTCTGAGAGACCACCGTCCGCCACAAGCTCAGCCGCCATGTCCGGATTGATCTTGCGCAGGATCTCATACTGCTCGAGTGCCGCGGTTTTTTTGCGCTGCGACATGTAAGAGAGGATGAGCCAGTAACGAGCCGATTCGTTATCGGGATCCAGCTTTAGCACCTGCTCGTATACCGCTGCTGATTCCTTGAAGCGACGTAGATAGTCGTAGGCGATTCCGAGCTGGATGTGAGCACGGACATCCTTTGGCTTGAGCTCGATCGCTTTTTTATAAGCGTCAACACCCGGTTCGTAGTCTCTTGCGTAAACATACGCGTTGCCGAGATACATGTATGTTCCATAGCCCGGGCGCAACGTGACAGCGCGTTTTAAGACAGTGATGGCTTCGGGGTACTTGCCGAGGTCGTAGTACATCCGGCCCCAGTTATCGTAGGCGCAAACGTCGCCGGAATTAAGACTGATCGCACGCTTGAATTCTTTTTCGGCGTCGTCGTGACGACCGAGATGGGAATAGGTAAGGCCCAACCCGCACGAAGCGCATGAGTCATCTGCAATGCTTCTTGCCTTGAGGAACGCTTCTTCTGCCTGTGCATACTTTTTCAATGCGAGGTAACTCGAGCCGAGCTCCAGATAACCGCGGGCAAAGCCGGGATAGAGGCGCACCGAGCCTCTGAATGCGCCGGCGGCAGCCTGGTAATTACCGGCCGCGTAGAGTTTTGCTCCCACGAGGTAACAAGCCGCACCCGCAACCCGTGGCGTCTGTAACAGCAGGACGCCCAGCAATGCCACGAAGATCATCCAGCCAAGCTTTTTACGTGTACTCATATTGACCTCCCGAATCAGGTCGGAAGCTTTTAAATGTTGAATTTATGAGGTTTTGTAGGGCAGGGACGAGTTTAATTAACGGCCGCTATAAGGATGGCACAAAACGACGAAGCTGCACAATGATTTTGTTCAGAACAATCTGAGATTGACGCCGATAGTCGGGTCGACAGGTTGCAGAAGGTGCTCGCCGTCCGTCTTGACGTCGTTGACGTCACGACTGACTGCGTGGCTGGTCATCTCGGAAGCGGGAAACGGCATGAGTAGCTCTTTCAAGTCAGTAGATCGCGATTCTTCATCCAGCCACAGATCGTGTGATTCGGGTGGCATGATCACCGGCATGCGGTGATGAATGGTTGCGAGGAGCTCATTGGCAGTGGTGGTGATGATTGCGCAGGAAACGATCGTGTTGCCATTCGATTTCCAGCGGTCCCAGACGCCGGCGAAAGCGAACGGCGCGCCGTTCTTCATCTGGAAGTAATAAGGTTGAGAGATCTTTTTGCCCAGTCTCTCCCACTCGTAAAAACCGTCCGCGGGAATGAGGCAGCGTCTTCGTTGAAACGACTCGCTGAAGGTTGGTTTTTCATCGATGGTCTCGACGCGCGCATTGATGAAACCTTTCGCCTCTTTACTCCAGAACGGAATCAGTCCCCATTGCAGGGATGTAACCTCCCGGACTGCGTCGCGCTCGACGACGGCGAGGATGTTTTGACTGGGAGCGATGTTGTAGCGCGGGATGATATTGTCGAGATCGAACGTATTGACGAGACGCTCGAACTTCAGCCGCTCCGGTGTCTTAAGCGTAAACCTGCCACACATGATGGCACTACGTTAGACCGAAGAGAGTTCAGACTTCAAGCCTGGGTTTGACAGTGGGCAAACAACTGTAGGGGTGGCCCTCCGTGGCCCCCCCACGTCGT
>DATHTI010000391.1:0-6171 GCA_035463335.1 Pyrinomonadaceae bacterium
CGATACAAATCGTCTTTCGCGAGCGCGCGGAAGACGTTCGCTAGATTGAAATTGTCACCACCGATCCTCTGAAACCTCACGCTGCCGCCCGTCATGAGCGAAAAGCGGACCGAATCTTCACCCGTAAATTCCTCAACTCGATTCGACTCTTTCACTACCTCGCCGATGATCTCCCACGCACGCGCGCGATCGACAGTCAGGAGGTGATTGGCTATGCCGACCAGCAACACCGCGCGGTCAGGCTTGTTGCCGTCAATCCGGTTAGCTTCACGCACTGCCTCTTCAATCAGCTCCAACGATTTTTGCCCTTCGGTATCGCGTAACAAATTAGCGATGTCGATGTACGCCGCCGCCCGTTGCGTGTTTGTCAACTTACCGGTTTGCGCCAGCCGGATCGCCTCAGCCGCCGCTTTCTTCCTGATCGCACGCTGCACGAATTCGAAATCAACATATTGTCGAACTCGATTGCGATGTGGAGCGTCTTCAATCTTGTCCGCAACGTCACGCGCACGCTCGTCGCCCTGGGCCAGCAATGCAGAAGCAGCAGTCGCATAAATGGCATCGCGCTCACTCGGCGTTTTGGCGCGATCGATCTTGCTTTGCATTTGCTCCAGCGTGTCATCAGCGGCGGGCGGCGGCGTGATGCCTTGCGTGAGCATGGGATTGTTCACGCCCATGAAATCTCGCGTTGGGCTGTTCGACATTTCGACGAGCTGCGTGCGAAGTGCTGTGGCCGTGTCTGGTGCGTACTGTTCGAAAAGCGGAAGCAGTCGTCGCACTCCGTTCAACTTCAACGTGCGCGCGCCTGTATCCGAGGCCGGCAGTGGTCGCAACAAAATACCGCCGGCAACCTGGAAAAACCTGTCGCGCAGTGTAGGAGGGAAATTCGCGGGCGGTACCGGAGGTTCGTCCGGCTGGGTCCATCTCGTCCCACCCTCGCCAGTGAATGTGATGTACAGTCCTGGCGTGAACACGTACGAAGACAAGCCGGAAGCGGTGTTCGCATCAGATGCCGGATCGCCTTCGGCACGACCGAGCAACGTCGCAAAAATGCGATCGGCAGCCTCAGCGTTCTTCGCGCGCAGCTCAGAAAGAAAACCAATTGTGTGGGTGTTGACTGACATCAGCACCGGCGCTGCAAACTCGAGCGCCTTGTCTGTCTGGCCGTCCTTCAAAAGCGCCGTCGCTACCTGGATTCGTTTCGAAACTGCTTCAGGCACAAGCCAATCATCCTTGGGGAGTGGCTCACTCTTCTCCTTCGGTGAATCGCTCTCACTCTTAATCCTGGCAAAGAGCTCTTCAAATAGCGCGCGATCGCGCTTCGCGATCAGAGTTAGAATTTCAGCACGAAGGTCACGACCTGACATTCGTCGCATGGCGGTAACCATTGCGGGCGGATTGTCTTTCGTCTTGATCGTAACCTCGTCAGCGTCACCCTTCTCTGCTTCTTCCCACGCACGCTTGAACAACGAGCGCGCATTCACGTTGTCAGCATCCCAAAGCACGTCTGCCGCGCGGGCCAGCACACGCGGTCGCAACGCGATATTAGAGTAGCTGCGCGCTTCAGTCGCGAGTGAGATCACGAGCGACACGGCAAAGGCGGGCAGTTGTTCTTCAGTTAGACCAGCTTCGGGAACTTTCGGCGTGGCTTTTTCAGCGACTGGCGCGGAAGTTGTCTTCTGTGTCGGGCGCTGGGCCAGCGCGGGAGTAGGAACTGCCAGTAGAAAGGAAAGCGGAAGAGCAGACCACGACAACCAACGCTGTTTAGTCATCAATATCGCTCCTTCGTTAACGGAGTTTCATCCACAGATTACACCCATTCTCAAAAACAATCTGCGTAATCTGTGGATAAATGTTCCCGCAAAAAGACCGATCCGCCTCTGCCTATGTGACCGATCTCTATCACCTTGACTAGAATCCTGTCATTCAACAAATAAAGGCTTTTTTCGTTATTGACCCGCCCTCAGACGCTCTGCTAAAAGCTTGAATTGGCCCTTACCGGCCGTGATTGATCAGACCGGTACCTCTCAAATTTTGCAACGCTTGTCACGAGTGTTTTTGGGAGGATACCCATATGTTCGATCGCCCAAGTCGACTGCCGCTGCGACGTACCCGCCAGCAAAAATCCAACCGTCCAACTCTCGCTAGAACGTGGCGCATCATCGCGACCGTAACACTGATCGCGCTCGCATCAGTCTACGTCGCGTTTGCAGCAATCTCTCTTTCGACTTCGATTCCCTACACCCAAAACTTCACCAGCATGGGCATACCCTTGTCGAACCCGGCGCCCTCAAACCTGCCGGCAGATTTTCGACAGGACACGATCGCAGCGGCCAGGACACTGGGCTCCTTTTCTTCAGCCAACACACAAACTACTCGCGTCGGTGGCGCAAACGTTTCCACCACCGCAGCGAACGGTAGTTACAACTTCGGCGCCGGCACAACGACTTTGGGCGATGCCGATCGCGCTGCCGGATTCATATCATCCGGCACAGCGACGATGAGCGGCAATCTATACGCTCAGTTTGTCAACAACACGGGTAGCGCGCTTCAAGGTCTGCAAGTTTCTTACGACGTCGAGAAGTATCGCAATGGCTCGAACCCCGCAGGCTTTCGTTACCAGCTCTTCTACTCGCTCGACGGCCTTGCATGGACCAACGCTGGACCAAACTTTTTCACCGCTTTCCCGGCTGACGCGGACAACAGCGGGTTCGCCACCGCTCCCGGCGCGACTGTCTCAGTTACGAATCAAACGATCAACGTATTAGTGCCGAATGGTGCTAACGTTTATCTCGCGTGGAACTACTCGGTCGTTTCGGGAACGACAACGACGAACGCGCAAGCGCTCGCGATCGACAACGTCTCCGTTGTGGGAATCGGAGACGCAGCGCCGTCGAACCCAATCGCAACCGGTGCGGCGAATCCTGACTCAGTTTTACCCGGCGAAACCTCGACGCTGACCGTCACCGTCACGCCTGGCGATAATCCGGCGAGCACGGACCTCGTAGTCACCGCGGATCTCTCATCAATCGGCGGCTCCGCTACCCAGCAATTTTTTGACGACGGCAGCAACGGCGGCGACACAGTCGCAGGCAACAACGTTTTCACGTATACCGCGACTGTTGCATTGCTCACGACACCGGGAGCAAAGTCGCTGCCATTCACTGTCACCGACGGTCAGGGTCGCTCAGCCAACGGCTCGATCAGTTTGACTGTGCAACAACCACCGCAGCCGGTGGACCACCTTGTCATCAGCCAGCTTTACGGTGGGGGCGGCAACTCCGGCGCGACGTTCACAAACGATTACATCGAGATCTACAACCCGACAGGTGTCTCGTTCAATCTTGCCGGCTGGTCGTTGCAGTATGCATCGGCCGCGGGTACGAGTTGGACGAACAAGCAACCGCTCGGCGGCACGATCGCTCCGGGTGAGTATTTCCTCGTCCAGCTTGCATCGGGTGGAGCTAATGGTTCAACGCTTCCCGTCTCGGCGAACATAACAGGCGAAATCAACATGAGCGCAACGACCGGCAAGGTCGCGCTTGTCAGCAACTCGATCGCGCTGAGCGGTAGTTGTCCGAACGGCAGCGATCCGGACATCGTCGACTTCGTCGGCTACGGATCGAGCGCGAGCTGTTTTGAAGGCGGCACCCGTGCGCCCGCACCGAGCAACAGCACTGCCATATTCAGGAAACTGAACGGCGGCCAGGACACAAATCAAAACGGCGACGACTTCGAGACTACGGCGCCGGATCCGCGTCGCACTGCCCCAATCGTCGAGCTTGGTCCATGGGTCGCGGGAACGGAGCCGATCTCTGATGGCTTCAACGTCCCTTACGACGCAACCGTCACGGTCGACTTCAGTGAACCCGTTGACGTAACTGGAAACTGGTTCGACATCACGTGCACGAACACAGGCCAGCACAACAGCGCGACTGTCGCTTCTTATAACTCCGCGAAAGGTTTCCATATCACGCCGAACACGGGTTTCCAGTTTGGCGAACATTGCACGGTCACGGTCTTTCACGCAAACGTACACGACCAGGATCTCGACGACGGCTCGCCAAACACTGACACGCTCTTCGCGGATCATTCGTGGACGTTCACAGTCGTGGCTGCGGGCGCGCCTGCGCCGCACGCGCCGAGTGTTCATCTCGCGTTCGGCAATCCGTCGAATGCTGTTGCCGATCTTCAGCAGGGCAACAATTACCTGATGGAGAAACCGTCGTTCAGTCTTTCCTACAACAAGGACAAAGGCACACCCAACTGGGTGAGCTGGCACCTCGAGAATGATTGGACCGGAAGCCTGCCGCGCAACGACACGTTTCGTGCTGATCCGGCAGTTTCGCCGGACTGGTATCGCGTGCAATCGACTGACTACTTCGCGTCGGGCTTCGATCGCGGTCACATGACTCCGAATGCCGATCGCGACAACCCTGCGTCGATACCGCTGAACCAGGAAACGTTCCTGATGTCGAACATGGTCCCGCAGGCCCCGAACAACAATCAGGGCCCGTGGGCCGATCTGGAAAACTTCCTGCGCACGCTGCTGCCGGGGAACGAGGTCTACATCATCGCCGGTCCGGCGGGTGTTGGTGGCTCGGGTGACAATGGCCCGGCAAACACGATCGCGAATGGACACGTGACGGTTCCGGGCTATACGTGGAAAGTCGCGCTCGTCCTCCCGCTCGGCGACAACGACGTCTCGCGCGTGAATGCATCAACGCGTGTGATCGCAGTGATCATGCCGAACAGCAACAGCATCAACAGTGACTGGCATACTTACCTCACGACTGTCGACGCTGTTGAAGCATTGACCGGCTACGATTTCTTCGCAGACGTGCCGGACATCGTCGAGAACTCGATCGAGGCAGGTGTCGACGGAAACAATCCGCCGGGAACAGATAACCAATTTGCGAGTACCGCAGAAGATATGCCCGGTGACATCACGTTGAACGCCGTCAGTGCGAGTGCAACTCCGACGTTCACTTACACGATTGTGACGCCGCCAGCACACGGCGTCCTTTCCGGGAGTGGACCAACATTCACGTACACGCCGGCGCAGGACTTCAATGGCGCCGACAGCTTCACGTTCAAAGTCAACGACGGCAGTCACGACTCGAATACATCGACCGTGAACATCACCGTCACCGAAGTAAACGATGCGCCAGTCACTACAGATGATTCGGCGAGCACGAACGAAGACGCGCACGTGGATCTCTCAGCAATCGACTTCGCAAGCAACGACAGCACTGGTCCGGCGAACGAGAGTTTGCAGTCGTTGACTGTGACAAGTGTTTCAGCAACCGCAAACACACACGGGACCGTTTCGTTGGCGAATGGAATCGTGACTTACACGCCAGATGCTAACTTCAATGGCCCGGCGAGTTTCGAATACCAGGTTTGCGATGACGGCAAGACGAACGGCTCACCCGATGCGCAGTGCGCGACTGGCGTCGTTAATGTCACAGTCAATGCAGTGAACGATGCCCCGTCGGCAAACGGCCAAGCAGTAACGACAAACAGCAACACGCCTGTGGCGGTTACGCTGACCGGAAACGATCTGGAAACCGCAGCGGCGGATCTGGTGTTCGAGGTGACGAATGGGCCAGCGCACGGCAGTTTGTCAGGCAGCGGCGCGAATCTGACCTACACACCTAACGCGAACTACAGTGGCCCGGACAGCTTCCAGTTCACGGTCCGTGATACTGGCGATGGGAGCGCCGCTGCATTAACGAGCGCGGCAGCGACAGTCTCCATCACTGTGAACGACACCGTCGCACCGGTTGTAAACGCCCCTGCAAACGTGACAATCAATACCGGCACAGGTGCGGTAACGTGCGGCGTAGTCGTTACAGAAGCACAACTGGGAACTGCGACCGCAACCGACAACGCCGGAGGGGTGAGTATCGAGCGCAGCGGCGTGCCTGCCGGCAATAACTTCCCGGTCGGAACTACTACAATCACCTACACCGCAACGGACGACGCCGGCCATTCATCAACTGCCACTCAGACTGTCACGGTAATCGATAACACAGCCCCGACACTAACCGCGCCGGCGCCAACCAACGCCACCGCAGATGGCACTGGTCACGCAACGATTCCCAATGTCGTTGCGGGCACGACTGCGAGTGACAACTGTGGACCAGTGACGGTCACACAGAGCCCACT
>DATHTI010000392.1:0-12081 GCA_035463335.1 Pyrinomonadaceae bacterium
ATCAACGAGGCAAAGACACTCGCGGCGAGTAAGTAGTAATCAAATAGATCATGTCGAGAGAGAATATTCTTTTTGCAATTATCGGACTGCTGCTCGGGTTCATAGTGGGCTTCATGTTTGCAAGCTCGATGAGTCAGAAGGCGGCAATGCAACCGGCCGCCGCGGGCGCGCTACCGGCAGATCATCCGCCGGTGGGCGGGCAGCAAAACGCTCAGAACCCGCTGGCAATGTTCGCCCTGGTCCAGGCTGCGCTCGAGAAGGCGCGCAGCGAGCCGACGAATTTCGAAGCGCAGGTGCAGGCAGCGGATCTTTACTACCAGATTCAGCGTTTCGATCAGGCGATCGAGTATTTGCTGAAAGCGAACCAGCTTAAGCCGACTGACTATCGCACGGTCGTGTTGCTCGGGATGGTGAACCTCGATGCAGCGCACTATGATCAGGCTGAGAAGTGGTATCGCGCCGCGATGAAGATGAAGTCTGACGATGTGATGGTGCTTGCCGGGCTGGCTGCGACGACTTTGCAGAAGGGTGACGCGAAAGCCGCTGAGGATGCGATTGCGCAGTTAGAGAAAGTCGATCCGAATTCGGAGGATCTACCGCAGTTCCGGAATAGATTAGCGAGCCTGAAGGCTGGCAATAAGTAACCGCGGATTACACGGATTTACGGAGCGATGGACATCCGCACGATGTTTATCAAAAGTATGCGATCGATCTTGCCGTCCTTACCTGTCACGACCACCTGACCATTCTCAACCGTCACACGTCTAACCGTACTCATTGATCGATTAATAAGCGTGCCGTCGTTGGTCTCGATCACGAGTCGTGGTCCAACTTCAGGCTCTGGCTCAGGTGCGGGTGCGGGCGGAGGCGTTTCTCTTACTCGCGGCGCGGGCCGACGTCCAGCCGGTCTGCGGCCACGTGTGTTGCGCGTAGGCGCGGATCTTTCCGTTTCGACTTCGGGAGACTTTTCAGGGGTTGCGGCTGGTGTCTCGACCGGTTTTGCTTCCGGCGTGGGCTCGGGTGTCGGCGTCGCAGTTACTACTTCAGTAACTGGCGGATCAGGTTCCGCAATTCTCGCGCCCACTGACGAGACGCGCTTCGTGCCGCGTGCGCCCGGAGTTTCTGTTGCGGGTGTCTCGGGCGTCTCTGCTTCCGCAATCTCAGGCCCGCCTACGATCGGCTCAAACGATCCACCAAAGTAGAGCCGGTAAGTTCCCTCATCATCGTTCGGGCTACGCGCTTCGACACGCAGTATCAGATCCTCACGCTTGCGCAGGTAAATTCCCTTCGTGACTGGACTCGTGCTCTCCGCGTACATCGTGAGCTTGAGCAACGGCCGCAATGTGCCTGCTGTAAACACGTCGACGTCGCCGTTGAGATTACTGCTGTTGACCGTAATCAACAGGTCGCCCGGCATGCCGGTGAAAGCGTAGTAATGATCGGTGAGTCGCGCATCGCCGAGATCGCGCGCGGCGATCCGGCCTGTAACGCTGTTGCTGCGGACCGGCGAAGGCGCCGTGGGATTGATCGATTGCGCCGCTGCGGATCCGGCTGCCAGAACGATAACGATAAGGGCGAATCTCAAATAAAATGCTGCCATAATTCGCCGCAAAGCATATCAGATCTGGGTTATCCTAGTCGCATGAAGTTAACCCGTGTTGTAGGGCTTTCGCTGTTTGTTTTGCTGTCTTCCCTTCCCGCTCTTGCCCAATCGTGGACTGCAAAACTCGATAAAGACATCAGCTTTTACCAGCCAACTGAAATGGGTGTGCTCATCGTCGGCACGGAGAAGTCGCTCTACGCGATTGACGCCTCGAGCGGCGACACGCTCTGGCATCGCAAAGACACTTCGCTCGACGAAACCGACGTCGCTCCACTGCCGGGCACTGACCTGCTGTTGCTCAGTTTTCAGAAAGGCGACAAGGCGCGTATTGAAGCGGTCGATATTCTAACCGGCGACTCGCTCTGGCGCAGCGAAAAGATCAAGGGCGCGGTGATGCAGACGACAGTCGACACTGACACAAACCTGCTCGCCGTCGTGCTTGCGAAGGACGCGAAGAACCGTGCGCGCGATGGTTTCAAGCGGCGACCGTTGTTGCATGTTCTCGATCTGGCGACTGGCAACGAGCTCTGGAAGTACGACGTTGGCGAAGTCGAGATGATGCCCGCGCGCTGGCACGAAGATTCCGGCAAGGAGGTTGATTACACGCTCGATAATTATTACCCGCCCGCGTTTATCGGCGGTCGTCTCTACGTTTTCTACGAAGGCGTCACTTCGTTTGACGCGCGAAGCGGTAAAGAGCGACTGCGCGAGAAGTATCGCGTGAACGAAGACGGGCTGGCGCTTACCGAAGCTGAGCCGATCTTTACGGAGGGCAAGATCTACGTTTCCGGTCACGGGCGCGTGCGGGCGATCTCGCGGCAGACTGGCGACACCGAGTGGGAAGCAAAAGATCTCGGGCTCACGCCGGAGATGGTCCTTGTTGGCGATGTTCTTTACGTGCGCACTGGTGGGCAGTTCACGCGGTTGAAAGATGGTGAGACGATCGAGCGCGGCTCGTATGGTGTGAGTGCAATCGATGTTCGCAGTGGCAAAGTCCTCTGGCGTTACAAGGGCGCTGATAAAGGTATTACAAATCTTGTTATGCCGGATCGAAACACGATTGTCGTCGCAGATCGCGACGATTTGATCTTCATCGATGCTGGTAACGGCAAGCGACGAGCGCGCGTGTCGCACAAGATTGAGCGTGCTTCGTTTGGAACGTTGAATGAAAATGGCAGCATCGTCATTGGCGGCCAGTCAGAGATCGTAGCCTTCGATCCGGTGAATGGGCGCCAACTGTGGCGCGCGCGGCACACAGCGCCCGGGCGCGGCATCTTTCGGACCGTTGCGGCCATCGCGGCGCGTGCTGCTTCACTGTATTTCCGTTTTGGTGGTCCAGCGATGACGGCGCTTCGTGGTGTGCAGATCGCGCGAGCGGTGACGAGTTTGAGCTGGTCTGGATTGGCATCGCGGTCATCGTTTTCAAACTTGCAGGCGCTCGCGACAGCGTCAAACCGGCGTCAGCGCTCGTCGGGGTTGAAGCGATTTGGGATCGCGTCTCGTGTGCGCGATCGGATCGATCCTTCGCGACAACTGGATCGATTGTCGCGGTTCCTCTGGCATCGTGAACGGCTGGCGACGCTGCAAGGACAGTGGATGTACTTTTATACAAACCTCGATCGCGGTGGCAGTGGACTGGCTGGTGTGAACATCAACAACGGTAGGACTGATCGCGAGGTGAGGTTATCGGATCTCGATGAGCGATTCGTGACCGACGAAGCGCTCGGCGCAATGTTCACCGCAAACGGTAATCGCATTTTTAGCCACAGATTACACTGATCTTTTAAATCCGGATTTTAAAATCCGTATCATCTGTGGTTAAGCCTGAGCGCGTTGGCGATGACGGAGACTGAGCTGAAGCTCATCGCCGCCGCGGCGATCATCGGACTGAGCAGGATTCCGAAGAACGGGTACAAGACACCCGCCGCGATCGGCACGCCGAGCGTGTTGTAGATAAACGCGAAGAAGAGATTTTGTTTGATGTTGCTCATCGTCGCGCGGCTCAACGATCGCGCCCGAACGATCCCACCGAGATCCCCTTTGACGAGTGTCACGCCTGCACTCTTCATTGCTACATCAGTTCCCGTGCCCATCGCGATGCCAACGTGAGCTTGCGCGAGCGCAGGCGCGTCGTTGATTCCATCACCAGCCATGGCCACGATTCGTCCTGCCTGCTGGAACCTTTTCACCACATCGACTTTCTGATCCGGCAACACCTCCGCCACGACCTCATCAATCCCGAGTTTGCGCGCTACGGCTTCCGCAGTCGTACGGCTGTCACCTGTTAGCATTACGAGGCGAATGCGTTCCGCATGCAATTGCCGGATGGCATCAGGAGTTGTCTGCTTGATCGGGTCTGCGACGCTGATCAACCCGGCTGGTTTTCCATCGACAACAACAAACATGATCGTGTGGCCATTCGCGCGCAACTCTTCCGCGCGTTCACCGAGCGCGCCTGAATCGAGTTTTAGATCATCGAGCAATGATCGATTGCCGACAGCAACCTGGCGTTCATCAACTTCGCCAACCACTCCCTTCCCTGTTATCGACTGAAAGCGCCCGGCGTCTTTGATCTCGATTCCACGCTCATTCGCGCCCGAGACGATCGCCGCCGCGAGTGGATGTTCGCTGCTTCGCTCCAGGCTTCCCGCCAGGCGCAGCAGCGTTTGTTCGTCAAATCCATTCGTTACGACAACGCTCTCGAGTCGCGGCCGGCCTTCGGTTAACGTTCCCGTCTTATCAACCACGAGCGTGTCAACCTTGCGCATGACCTCGATCGCCTCGGCATTCCGGAAGAGCACGCCGTTTTGCGCAGCCTTTCCGGTGGCAACCATGATTGACATCGGTGTCGCGAGCCCGAGCGCGCACGGACAAGCTATGATCAAAACAGCGACTGCATTTACGAGACCGTGGGCCATCTGCGGCTCAGGTCCCCAAATACTCCAGACGATGAAAGTGATCGCTGCTATCAGTACGACTGCGGGCACGAAGTAGCTCGACACAACATCCGCCAGCTTCTGTATCGGCGCGCGGCTCCGTTGCGCTTCAGCCACCATCTGCACGATCTGCGCCAGCAGTGTTTCGGAACCAACTCGCTCTGCGCGCATCACAAACGAGCCAGTGCCGTTCACGGTGGCGCCTACGACACGAGCACCCGCTTCTTTCTCCACCGGAATCGGTTCACCCGTGATCATCGACTCGTCAACGTTACTCGAGCCCTCCACCACAACTCCGTCAACCGGCACTTTTTCGCCCGGACGCACGCGCAGCAGATCGCCGGGATGCACATGTTCCAACGGCACGTCTTCCTCGTGTCCATGAACGATGCGTCGCGCCGTCTTCGGAGTGAGACCGAGTAGTGCCCTGATCGCGTTACCAGTTTGACTGCGCGCGCGAAGCTCCAGCACCTGGCCCAACAGCACGAGCGTTACGATGACTGCCGCGGCTTCAAAGTAAACAGGAACATTTCCATGTGCATCGCGAAACGACGCGGGAAACACTCCCGGCAGGACCACCGCGATCACGCTGAACAGATATCCAACACCGACACCAAGCCCGATCAGCGTGAACATGTTGAGACTGCGATTCACGATCGACTGCCAGGCACGTACGAAGAACGGCCATCCGGCCCACAGCACTACGGGCGTGGCCAGAACGAGTTGCACCCATTGCAGTACCGACATCGGCACGAGCTGTTGCAGTGGCTCGCCGGGAATGAGATCGCTCATGCCGAGCGCAAACACCGGAATCGTCAGCACGACCGCGATCCAGAACCGCCGCGTCATGTCTTTCAGCTCGTGGTTCTCTTCTTCCTCGAGTGAGACAGTGAGCGGCTCTAGCGCCATACCGCAGATCGGACAACTGCCTGGACCATCACGAATGATCTCGGGATGCATCGGACAGGTATATTTCCGGCCCGGCGCTGCTGCAGGTGCTTCCTGCGGTTGTCGAGTGATACCGATCGGTTGTATCGCGGGTTTGTTAAGAAACGCTTCCGGGTTCTCGCGAAAGCGGTGGACGCAGTGGGTGCTACAGAAGTAGTAAGTCTTACCTTTGTACTCGTAAGATCCGGCGGCATGCTCCGGATCCACGGTCATCCCACAGACAGGATCGATTTGCGCGGCAGTAGTTAGCATGATTTACAAGATTTAGCAGGATTGTCAGGACTTATCTTGTGAATCCTGCTAAGTCTTGTAAATCCTGTCTAAAAAATCTTACTTCTGCAACCGGGCGCTTATCCCCCGTAGCTCATTTGACAGTTTTCAATGGTCTAGTCTACTCTTACGCGCCCCGATAAAAGCAGTATGGTTGTGAAGCAATTCTTCCTCGCAAAAGAAGTCTGTCGCTACTCCCCCACTTCGTAGCGATTCCCGATATCAGACAAGCTCAGAGTAAGTAAGCCTTCAAACCTTCCGAACAATCCGAGCGCGCGTTTTGACGCGTGTTTTCCTATCCACCTGCGCGCTGCCGGCAGCCGGCACGGTTGTTGGCGTGTGCTTAGAGTCCGGAGATTTGATATGAAGAAAAAAAGTTTATTTCTCGCTTTACTCGCAATCGCACTCACCACGAGCGCATTAGCTTTGACGGGCAGCTCAATCGCCCAGAAAAACGATAAAGAAAAAGCAACGGTCTCGTCTCCATCCGGCTTAAAACAGGTGCCCGCCGACCTGGACAAAGACGATCGCCAGCCTGCATCACAAATTCCAACTCAACAGGCGCCGAATCAGGAAGTGCCAGTCCACGTTGTCTACGATCAGATGTTCCGCCACCTCAAGGAGCTAAATAAAAAAGCCGACGACGAAACCCGCCAGGGTAAAGACGGCGAACACTTTCGCACTCTCTACAAACGACTCGCCGCCCTCGACGATCACCAGTCGCAGGTACTCGACAGGATCGCGCGCGACGTTGATCGTGAAATCGAGCCACTCAACAAGAAAGCCGTCGAGATTATTCGCAGTATCAGAGAGCGCCACAAGGACGGAAAACTCGCGCAGGGAGAGCTGCCGCCCGAGCCTCCAGCCGAGCTTCGCGTTCTTTCCGATGAACGACGCCAGGTGATTATGCGGGCCCGCGAGGAATTGCGCGCCTCGATTGGCGACGAAGCATTCAAAAACTTTGACGACTTCGTGAAGGAGCGCATCAAGCCCGGCATTCGTCGTCTCAACAACGCACCCGCCACGCAAGGCGCAACGCCATAACGCAAAGGAGAGAGTGAAAAATGAATAAGAAATTACTCTGTACTTTAGCGTTAGCTGTGCTCTGGCTCTTCGCTTCGCCACAGAAAGCACATGCGCAATGTAGTTATGGCGTCGCTTACGGCGTCTCGTGGACCTGGCAGGATAACAATGCTGTCTACGGTTATTCAGCAACAGCACTCGATTATTGTGCCGGTTTGTATTACGACCCCGCTGTTTACGGTCGCTTCAGTGAAGGTAACTTTGCCACTGAAAACGTCAGGCTTCTCGCTGAGGGTTACAGTGAAGGTTACGCCGACTGGATTCCGGCAGAAGTGCTGTTTGGTTACGGCTCTCCGATCGGCTTTCAATACTACAACACTGACAGCATTCACTATGTGCTCGAGTACTACCAGTACTACGCATGTTTCAGTTATTGCGGTTACTACTGGTATGACCCGTGGGGATTTGGCTTTGCGAGTCCTGGACCAACCTTCTCCGGGGGCGGCGGGATCAATTATTGGGCCGTCCGGCGCCGGCGACTCGGCACTACTTATCACACGATCATCTATCAGCCTCCCAATACCTGTCAGCCGGGCCAGCAATTCACGTCAACCGGTGTTGCGTGTGCCACTCCGACTCCAACGCCGACGCCTACAGGTACTCCGTCTCAAAGTGTAACCGTGAACTACGTAACGGAGACTCAGAACAAGGGTATTCCGATGGGGAATGGAACCGCACAAGTGGGCCTGCCTAATCGCAACTCAACTGAAGTTGTAGCTACCGGAAGTCCCGCCGGCGGCGAGTACATTTGGTCGACTTCAAGCAGCAAGGTCTCGCTTAGCCCCAATGGCAATAAGTTGACCATTACGGCACGGGAAAAGAGTGACCAGGCTGGCGATGTCGTCATCAACCTCAGTTATAAATTGAGCGACGGCAGGCACGCCGATGTGCAAATCCCGATGACAGTGCAACAGCCGGGTTCCATGAAATTTATAAGGACGGTGTCCAGCGGCCCACTGACAGAGGCCCGGCGAACCAGGCGGCAACGCGTGACAACGGGATGGAAGAAGGTAATCGACTGGCAGGTTATTGATCATCTGGGGACTCAGCCGATGATGTTCAGAATGCCTATCGCCGATACGATCAACAATACGCTGCCGAATGATTGCTTCGTACCGAGAATGGGTCATGGCACTACCCTGGCCGAGGGCAAAGGCACCGGCAATGGTGGTCAATGGACTCATACTTACGAACTCTTCAGCACGGCTTGCATGAATGGCGGCAATTGCGGAGTGGACGGATTCCAACGTTACACCGTTAACGGCTTTGAGCTGAGCAACGATGACAAGGATTATCGTTATCAATGCAACGGCATCAAGATCGAAGGCGATGGTTCTAACCTGACACCATCCACACCGCCGGCGCGTAAGAAGGTAGCGATGTTCGTTGATCAGGTCTACGTTGGCGCTTTCGGCGATTGGGCCAGTGATGATGAGCTGCTGACCTGGACCAACAGGCTCAATAACGCCGCCGCACTGGGGCAGTCACAGCTTCTCGCTGAAGCTCGCGTTTTCTGCCGTGCAGTGTTTGGCTCTGCTGAGTACAGGAACGTGAGCCGCAGCGATGAAGACTTCGTCAGTGACTTGTACAACGGTTATCTCGGACGAGCACCAGAACCAACCGGCCTTCAGTTCTGGGTGAACATTTACCGGAATGACCTTGCACAGGGCATTGATGGATACGAACATCTGTTGCAGGGATTTGAGGGTTCGGGCGAGTTCATGACTCTCGTCAGCAACCTCGAAGCTGCTCCGCCACCGGTCGTTTGCGATCCGGTAGATGAGCAATTTTGCTGGAACAACGGGGGGTTGTGGGATTCGAGTACTTGCTCCTGCGAGTATCCACCTCCTTATGACCCGTGCTACCCGTACTACTGTTATTACTGAGTACGTGCTTTGGAGAGAGCTGTGCAACGCAGCTCTCTCTTTACTCGTCTGAAGGATTGTTCATCTTGAGGTGGCTTTATGATTAAGAAAGACAGAAAAATTGCAGGCTTCTTGTTTGTAGTTGCCGCAGCCGTACTCGTGTGTTTGCCGCTCATATTTGCAGCTCCACAAAAGCGAGCTTCCAAATCCGGCAAACAGGTGGCAGCAGACCTCGACGCAAAGCTCGCGCGCAAGGCGGATTTTGTTCCGAGTAACAAGTCTACCCTCGACCGGCTCGTCGGCATTGCGAAGCATTATGAGATTCCGATGGGCATTGAGTGGATCGGAGGCACAGGCGCGGAGGACCTCGAAGTACCGGCGGCCGCTGTTTCGGCAACACCAACAGTTCGCGATCTGCTGACTGCGATCGTCTCCCGACTTCCTGATTACCAGTTGACTGTTCAAAATGGCGTAGTTCACATCGCGCCACCGGTCATCGCCGTTCGTAATGACAACTTCCTCAACCTCGTGATTGAAGATTTCGAAGTAAAGAACGACACCCTTTTCGGCGCCCAGCATGACCTGCGCCTCGCAATTGATATGACGTTGCACCCGAACGAGCATGAAGGGGGCTATGCCGGTGGTTACGGCAACGACCCGGAGCACGTCTTTGCCAAGCAACGCTTCTCATACAAGAGTGACGATCTCACTGTGCGCCAGATCCTGGACGGGCTCGTGAAGGCCAACGGCAACGCACTCTGGATCGCGGAATTCGATCGTGAGGATTTCGCTCCGCCAGTGAAGACAGCTACAGCGGGTCCGGTGAGAGACAAGTCGGATGAAACGAAGCTGCAATGGCGGTTCGTTCCGCTTCGTGACAATCTGCCGGCGCGCTAAGAAACATTTCGGAAGCAGCTAATGGTTGTGATGGGATTTTCAATCGCCAAAGCTGCGGCGTAGCCCGCGCCGGCGTCGAGATCGGTTAACAACCAGCGCGACGCGTCGTCATCCTCGGCACGTAACAACGACGGGGCGGCGCCTGGAGCAAGCGTGACGTCGAACGCATCGAGTGGCTGCGACAGGCCTTTGCCGATCGCCTTGATGTAAGCCTCTTTGCGCGTCCAGCATCGGAAGAATGCAGCGACTTGCTCCTCTCTCGGCAAGGCGTTGAACACTTCGACTTCCGCGCGCGAAAAGAAGCGTCGCGCAATGTCTTCACTCGCAAAGTCTGCGCGCACGTGTTCGACGTCAACTCCAAGCTCCGCATCGAGCGCGACTGCGAGCAGCGCGACTTCGTGCGAGTGCGACAGGTTGAAGCGCAAAACGTGCTCACTCGCGAGCGCGGGTTTGCCATACGCGCCGTATGAAAACCTCAGCGACTCCGGTTGCGTCTCGAGATAACGCGCGATAACAGTGCGAAGAAAGCCACGTGCGACGACGAAGTGTCGTCGATGTTTCTCAAAGTGAAAGCGTCCGGCACGATCGATCTCGTCCGGTTCCAGCGTCCGGCGAAAGCGCTCCAGCTTCTCGTCCGGCTGGTCCAGCGAGATGCGCCACACGTGGACCGTGCCCGTCTCCAGCGACGGCGACTGCGGTGGCTCGGTCCATATTGACGTTTCTTCCGTTGGCATTCTGCAAACCCCTTTTCATCCACAGATTACACCGATTATTCAAAACATTGTGCGTAATCTGTGGATAAAAGAATCGAAACCACGGCCCTCGGTTCTGTGTTATCTTGTATCGTCCCCTAATTCAATCCCCCGACATTCTTTGCGAAAGCTTGCAGGAGAATATTTGACCTCAGGAGGGGTCTTGCAATGTCGCGTACCATCTACCGATTCGTCCGCACCGGTCTGTGCGGCCTTTTTGTTTTGTGCGCAATGATGACAGCGCACGCTCAATTCCGCGCGGGCGTGCAAGGAACGATTTCCGATTCGAATGGCGCGCTCGTTCCCGATGCGAAGATCACTCTCAGAGATCTCGAAACCGGCAAGGTCCAGGAAACCAACAGCAGCGGTGAGGGCTTTTATCGCATCGTTGGCCTCGCTCCCGGCAGGTATGAGCTCACCGTCGAGAAGGCGGGTTATAAGAAGTCCGTTTCAGAACGTGTCACCGTCAACGCTGAAAATGTGCAAGGTCTCGACGTGATTCTGGAGATAGGCGAGATCACAGCGGTGGTTACCATTGCCGACGAAGCCACGCAGCAGCTCGAAACCGAGAACGCAAATATCAACAAAGCAATCACGACGAACGAGGTTAAGCGACTGCCGCAGGTCGGTCGCGATCCTTACGAACTGGCACGACTCACGCCCGGAGTTTTCGGTGACTCGGGACGAAGTGCAAACGGAAATTCTTCCCGCCTGCCGAATTCGCCCGGCACAGGCGGCTCAAACAATTCGATCTTTCAGGCTGAGAACCAGGTACAGATCACTGCAAACGGTCAACGCATCTCGGCGAATAATTTTCAGATCGACGGTGTGAGTGTCAACAGTCTCAGCCACGGTGGCGCGGCCGTCGTCACACCCAACCAGGAATCGGTAAAAGAAATACAGGTCTCGTCGTCAACGTATTCCGCCGAAGACGGCAGAAACTCGGGCGCGCAAATCAAGGTCGTTTCACAAAACGGCACCAACGACTTTCACGGCAGCGCGTTTTTCAAATACAACAGTCCCAAGCTCAATGCCTTTAACAAGTATCCGAACGACTTCGGCCGCGGGCGCACCGAAAGAGTTGAGAGATTCTTCCGTCAATTTGGCGGCAGCGTCGGTGGCCCACTTTACCTGCCGCGCTTTGGCGAAGGTGGACCAGCAGTTTACAGCGGCAAGAATCGCGCCTTCTTCTTCTTTTCTTATGAAGGACTACGCGAAACTACGTCTTCCCTTTCGACTGGTTACGTTGAGACACCGCAGTTTCGCCAGGCCGTTCTCAGCTCTCGATCGGGAATCACTTCCGCAATTCTCCGCAACTCAGGTATCGAGCCACGCGTGGTTGGGAACCTGACTCCGTTTTGCTCTGACTTAAACTCGAATATCCCGTGTCAGGTTGTCAGCGGTGGTCTGGACATCGGCTCGCTGAGCGGTGGGTTGGGCCAGTACGTGCCGTTTTCAAATCTCGGCGGTGGCGGTCTCGATGGAATACCTGACATTCAACGAGTCATCATCGCAGAGCCGAGAAACAACAAACCGAATCAGTACAACGCGCGCTTTGACTTCAACCCGACGTCGAACGATCAGATAACTTTCAGCACTTACCTTACGCGGGTTTTTCTCGTAAGTGGCGATACCGGCGCTGGTGCACGGCCGCAGGCAGACGTGACTACGTCTCCGCACAATACTGCGTTCACCCTGCTCTACAACCGCACGATATCCGCGACGCT
>DATHTI010000393.1:0-7795 GCA_035463335.1 Pyrinomonadaceae bacterium
TGATCGATGCGCGATGTGATCTTCTCGCGCACGGGATTCACGAAGCGCGTGATCCACTCGTTGTTCTCAGCACCATAAATCCAGGCTGATATGTGACCACCAGGCTTCACCTTCGAAGCGAGGGCCAGAAAACCCCCACGCGGATCCGGCAAGTGATGCAGCACACCGACTGAAAAAGCATAGTCGAACTTGCGCGCGAGTGGCAGGTGATAGATGTCGGCCTGGATGATGTGTGCGTTCGGAAGCGCTCGCGTAGCCGCGAAGGCTGTCTCGACCGCGACACTCAGATCGATTCCGATCACGTCGCGCGCTCCCCAACGCGCGGCGAGCTGTGTGTGCCGGCCTTTACCGCTACCGCCTTCAAGCACGACCTTGTCGCGGAAAAACTCGGGCGTAACGGGCGCGATCCAACCGAGAAACTGTTCAGCGTAGCGTTCGTCTTCCTGGGTGAAATGTTGCCACTGCCAACCGAAGCCAGCGGCAGTGGCGCGCTTGTCGCTCTCGACGTGATCGAGATTTGCGAAACGCGGAATACCGGAAGTGATCGGGAACGAAGACGAGCAGGACGTGCAGCGCAGATCGCCCTCGATGATCTCGCCGTCTTCGGTTTTGGTGACGGAAAGATCGAGAGGCGCTTCACACGAGGGGCAGACGAGGTACGGAAGTAATCTTTCCTTCAAGCACGGCCACTATAACATTTAACTGCACTCACGATTAGTGTGCGTGGCAACCATCGTGAAGCGGTTTTGATATTCGGCGGAGTTCAGGAAGTTGCAGACGAGCGAGCGCGCCGCATCGGGATCGCGCAGGGGTTTGGTCTTGAGCGTGTTGACCCACGAGTTGAATCCCGCTTCATCGGGATTGCGCCGCAGGTAGGTGAAATACTGGAACAGCACGAGCGCGTGATTGTAGTTTGCATCGACAACACGCTGGTCCGAAGCGAGTCGCGTCAGCACCGCGGCGCGACCATTTGCGGAATCGTCCAGCAAGCTAATCAACAAACTTCGCTCAGACGAAAGATCGACGCCCGCAGTCTGAGCGATCGTTGCCAGCAGCGAGTCGACAAACTCTGCCGGCCTCATCGTCGCGGGATATCTCCGCTTGAACTCACCGCGCTCAATAAATGCACTCGCGAGCGCGAGTCGCACTGCCTCCACCTCACTCTTCTGGCCCAACATCAAAGCGCGATCAGTCTCGAGCTCCGCATAACGCGGCTGGCGGCCGAGTCCGGTCGAGTAAAGCCCGTAGAGAAACACGCCCGTTGCCGGCAATTCATTTTCAACGAGGAGGTTCGTTGAGATCTCGATTCTGCGCATGCGCAAACAGTCGCTGCGCGAATTGCAGCCGGAAAGTTGCGCCGTCAGCTTGTCGAGCAGCGCTGAATCCGGTTCGCGGCCCGTCAGATCCGCGTATTGTTGCGTGACGAAGAAGCGGAAATCATCAACCGGATTTGAGAACGTCGAAGCGGCGCCCGGATCAATTGTGATCGCGCCCGGCACGAAAGCAGTTTCACCCGAGTGGGACTGGAGTCGAAGCGTGTAATCGCCGAAGGGCGCATTCGGCGCGACCTGCAACTCGATGCTGACCACCGGAAACGGCGCGGCAATCTGGTCACGCGCCAACGTTGCCGGATCGACGGTGAAGAACGGCGAATTGACGGCAATGCTCGTACCCGGCACCTGATCGACACCTTCGCCCCCGAGATAAATCTTGACGCGCTTACCAGGCGTGAGCGGGAGAGCAACGGTGGAGAGCTCAGCATTCAGTCCGATCACTTTCGGAGTCAGAACTGAAGCCTGCGGCGGTACCAGACTCGAGTTGAGCGGCGTCGCTGCATCAGCCTTAACGACAGCCTGGCTCGACAACTCAAAACTGCGAAACTTCTGCGCCGTGTCCGCGCCCGACGCGACGACCACGCGATACTGTCCGGGCACCAGCCCTTCAAGACGGTACGTGCCGTCTTCACCAGTCACATCACTCGCGATCAGTCGACCATTGACAACATTCTCGGCCCACACGTTTACGCCATTCAGCGGCATCAGTGCGCCGGGCGTGCGGTTGTCGACGAGACGGCCCTCGATACGTCCGAGTTTCAACGTTGGACCATAGAGACCGCGAATCTTTTGTCGATCTTCTTCGCTCAATGTGCGCTCGGTCAGCGCGGGCAAGCCGAAGGTGCCGTTGTAAGCCTGGCGGGCCTGCATCGTTGACGACAAAACCGCCGAGTGGTCCAACCCGAGCATGTGACCAATCTCGTGTGTGAACGTTGCTTCGAGATCGTATGTGCCGGGCGTGCCGTCGGTGGAAAACTGAAGCTGAGTGCCATCTTCGGCGCGCGGTCGTGGGTTGATGCTGATGTCTGCTTCGGCGATGTTGCCGGTTTCGGGATCGAAGAAGACGCGCGTGCGTCCGGTCGTTGCTTCGGAGTTAAACGCTTCGTTTTCGGGAGTGGCTGCGATGGTCAACAGGCTGATGCCATCACCCGCGTCGGCAGGACTGACGGAAGTCGCCGGAGACCACGTGATTACGAAGTTGATATTTGACAGGCTGGACCAGCGAGAAAGGGCGCGGCGGGCAGCGCCGACCACGTCGCTATCCGGTTTGATGTTCGCGGCGGGCGAGAGCAACGACGTTGAGAGCGCGACCTCGATGTTTCTCCTGGGCCAGCGAATTTTGCGAACAGTTTGCGCGGAAGGCTCGAATTCGAAGGAGTCGCGGATCTCGAGCCGCTCTCTGGTGCCCAGAGAGAAAAATAGTGCCAGACTCGCGATGATTGCGATCGGATACTGCATTCGAACTTCCCTGGCGGCGAGGTCGAGAAACGCGGACGCATGGTACCACGGTTGGCCCCAAAAGGGCAGAAAAAGGTTTAGCCACAAAAAGGCACAAAAGCACAAAAACCAAAATGAAAGAACAAGTCAGGAAGTGGGGCTTACCTGCCTGATTCTTTAGCGAACTCACCAATAGAACAAGTCAGGAAGTGGGGCTTGCCCCCGCTCGTCCCATCCAAGCAACGGCGGGGGCAAGCCCCTCTTCCTGACTTGTTCTATTTTTAGCTAGTTAATTCTACCTAGTTGATTGTTATGTGTGGTGCAGTGGCCGCGGGCCGGCTGACCGCTGACTGGCTTGTGCCCCGCACAAAAGTCACCTGTATCGGAACGTCTCCCGCGCCTGCCAGCGAGGCCGGAAGTGTAAAGGTGATGAGGTCAAATCCGGGCATTTCCCGATTGGGCTGAACGGATATGATTGCGTCGCCTGTGATATTGGTCGTACCCACCATGACGCTGACCTCAGTCCTGTTGGCGAATCGCAAACCCGTAACACTCAGCTCGATCCTTGTCGCTACGGCATTCCCGCTGCCATCGTCAGTCGTGACATTAAACGGCTCGGCCGTTCGCGCGAGAGGATTCGTGATATTGAAAGCAGCCGCGCGACCGCCTGCATCGTTTGTCGAGGTGAAGATATCAGGCTGTGCGAAAACAATCTGCACAAGCCCACGAAGAAGCGTGTCAGTGTTTGCCCCCGTGTTGAGCACGTTGACCGCGACTGTAGCAAGCCCGGTATTCAAACCGGTCGGCACTACGAAATTGATCTGCTTACTCTCGTTGCCAACAAAATAGAGTCCCGCCGCAGCTCCGTTCACGCTCAATGAAACACCATTAAGCTCGACCGGTAACGCGGGACTGCGCGTCGTTTCCGAACCGCCGGTGGAAGTCGCATCGGCTGGTGCCAGGGCGACCGTCGAACGCACAATGGCGAGCTCGCCGGGAGAGAGACCAATCGGCGCTCCCGGAACAGGACTCGGCGTTGGTGTCGGACTCGGCATCGGGCTCGGAGCCGGTGTCGCAGCCGTAACCGGCATGTTGCTGGCGCCCGTAAAGAATGAGAGCACTGCTGACGACGTCTCAGTGATCGTTGGTGTGATCAGGTAGTAAAGCTCAGTCGAACCATCCGGGTTAGCGCCACCGAGCTCAGCTCCGCCAAGCGAAAACGCGATGCGCTTGCGAGTTGCGCCGGCCATTGGCCGCGTCCCACCAACGGACGCAAAGATCGTTACGTTAGTTAGTCGAGTGAGAGTGTTTGACGAAGTAACTGGAACTTGCGTCAGGAAAATCTCCGTCGAAAAGTCAGGGTTAATGCCTTCATTTACAGTCGCAGCAGTATCCGGAACCGTTCCATTCGGACGGAAATTCAGAAACGAAGCGAACACAAGACTGGATGGATTCAGCGATGCGTCGTAATCGGTGAAAGTCGGAAAACGGCCAATGTCGCTAATGGGTGATCTCGGGCCCACTTCGTTGAACGTATCACCTGTGACTGTATAAACCCACGTACCCAGAATGGTGCTCGTCGGCGCCGCATTCGATTTCGGATCGGAAGCTCTCGACTCGAAGGCAATAAATTCTCCGTTGCGACTCATCCGCCGGCCGGGGCTAAGAACGTTCGTGTTCCCGATGTCGTTCAGTGTCCGCGTGACCTGGAAAAACGGACCGACCGTGCCGCCGGTGAAACTCGCAGTAAAGATCTCGGCGTTTTTGTCAGCGTTGTTAGTGGAGAGGTTGGCGTTCGACATGAACGCCACCTTCGATCCGTCTGAAGACAGAGATGGATTGGTAGAAAAGAGCAGTTCATTCGGCGCGGCGTCCTGCGTCTTTGTTGCTTGCGTAAATGTTTTCGTCGCGACGGTGTAAAAGAACAATTCGGGATTGAAATCGGTGTTGCCAACACTCGGAACAAGATCTCGCGTAGAGATAAATGCGATGATAGTGCCATCGTCAGAGATCGTGGGTTCACGATTATCATCGGCGAAAAATGGCGATGCTGTGCTAGATCCGGGCGTCGGCGCCCGGCTCGCAGGCGTGTCGATCGTCACTCGCTCAAAGATCCCTGTCGCCAGGTCCTGGAACGGCAGATCAGTACCGAGAGTTAGATCAACGTCGGCAACAGCCGGAAGTCGATAGATCCAGATCTCCGAATTTGCATCAGCGCTCAGGCCCGCAGGTTCAATTCCATTGAAGTTCTTTGGATCCGGTGCATTGGAGCTGAAGACAATTATGTACCTGCGCACGCCGGCTTCCAGTACTGGCGCCAGCGAGATCATCGGAGTGCGATTGTCGATCTCGATCTTCACCTTAGACCGGTCCGCCGGTGTTGGCGCTGGAGTCGGCGTTGGACTCGGTGACACTGTCGGACTCGGGCTTGGGCTCGGTGATGATGCAGGAAGCGCAACGTTTTGCGTGTTGGTGATCTGGAAAATGCGGCGTTGCGCGTAGTCGGCCAAAAATATCTCGCGATTGCCGTCGGCGTTGTTCCGAGTGGTAGATTTGTCCGTGGCTACGTCACCATTCGAAGTGAAAACGACGAAGCGGCCGTTCGCGGTAATGTCGCTCACGATGGAGTTGAAAGCCGATGTCGGAGTAGAAGTGAGCTGAACGGTGAATGGGTCCGGAGTCGGACTATTCGTTTGGGCCGATATGGAGGCAAGCGAGCCACCAATTAGCACAGACACGATGATGGCGCACAGGAACAAGAAAACTTGCTTCACAGATTCCTCCGAAATAACAATAAAGACGCGAATACGAGCAGATTAGATGCCCTCGGGGAGCTGAGCAGCGTCGCGCAGTGAAAGTATTAATGCCGGCACCGGCGATTAAAGAACGGCCATTTTAAGCAGAACCCCTCCGCTTCGCAAGCAGGGAGATATTTTGGTAAAAGATTAGTTCCTACACGACTTAGGCCGCAAACAGGAGGATCCCCTTTGCCGAAGAAAGCGCTGATTACCGGAATTACGGGTCAGGATGGCAGTTACCTCGCCGATTATCTGCTGAGTTTGGGCTACGAAGTGCACGGGCTGGTCCGCCGTGTGGCCCTCGAAGCGCCGGAGACAAGGTTTAGCCGCATCACCCATTTGCTGGACCGCGTCACGCTGCACGCTGCGAGTCTCGAGAGCTACGCCAGCATTTTCCACGTCTTCAGCAAACACGATTTTGACGAGTGCTATCACCTCGCGGCCCAGAGTTTTGTGGCGGAGAGCTTCGCTGACGGCTTTTCGACCATGAGCATGAACATCAATGGCACGCACTACGTGCTCGCCGCGTTGCGTGAGCTGCGGCCGAAGTGCCGTTTTTACTTCGCCGGATCGAGCGAGATGTTTGGCAATGTCAATGAAGTACCGCAAAAAGAGTCGACCGCGTTTCAGCCGCGCAGCCCTTATGGAATCAGTAAAGTCGCTGGTTTTCATTTGACCAGAAATTATCGCGAGGCGTACGGGCTCTTTTGCGTCAGCGGCATTCTCTTCAATCACGAGAGCCCGCGGCGTGGGTTTGAGTTTGTAACTCGCAAGACGACGAGCACGGTCGCGCGGATCAAACTCGGGCTCGCCAACGAGCTGCGTATCGGAAATCTCGACGCCAAACGCGACTGGGGACACGCGAAAGACTACGTGCGCGCGATGCATTTAATGATCGAGCAGCCCGAACCGGACGATTTCGTAATCGCGACGGGGCAGACACACAGCGTGCGCGAACTTTGTGAGATTGCTTTCGGCGAGGTGGGTCTTGATTATCGTGAGTTTGTGAAAGTTGATGAGCGATATTACCGGCCCGCCGAGGTTGATCTGCTGATTGGCGATGCGTCCAAGGCGCAGACGGTTCTCGGGTGGGAACCAACGTACACGTTCGATAACTTGATCAAGGAGATGGTGGCGTCTGATTTGGCAGCGTTAACTGAGTCCACAGAGGACTTCTCACGCAAAGGCGCAACGGCGCAACGGTCGACCAACCATGCATAATGGTAGTGCGCCTATGTTTGGATTTCTCTGTGCCAACTCTGTGTTCTCTGTGTCTCTGTGGTTAATAGTCGCTGTGAAGATCACCACCGAGACACAGAGAACACAGAGGTGGCACAGAGAAGAATTCAAGATAGGGCACGACATGCATAATTCTTCTTTGCGACGTTGGGACGTTGCGGGAGTTTGTTTTTAAATGACCATTGCTGTCCGCGTCGATTCAGTCTCCAAACAGTATCGCATCTACGATCGGCCCGCGGACCGTTTGAAAGAGACGTTGACGCGCGGTCACTGGAAAGGGCACCGCGAGTTCTGGGCACTGAAAGACATCAGCTTCGAAGTCGAAGCGGGCACCACCACCGGCATCATTGGTCCAAACGGCTCAGGCAAATCGACGCTGCTCCAGATCATCACCGGCACACTCGAACCCACACACGGCAGCGTGGCGATAGAAGGCCGTGTTGCCGCACTACTTGAGCTCGGCGCGGGATTCAACCCGCAGTTCACCGGCATCGAAAACATCTTCATGAACGCCGCGTTGATGGGTTTCTCGAAAGCCGAAACCGAGCAACTGCTTCCGGAGATCGCAAGCTTCGCGGAAATCGGTGATTTCATCTACCAGCCACTGAAGACGTATTCGAGTGGCATGTACATCCGGCTCGCTTTCGCCGCCGCGATTGCTGTGCAACCGCAGATACTGATCATCGACGAAGCGCTCGCCGTCGGCGACGCGGTCTTCCAGCATCGTTGCACGCGCCGCATCAAGGAGATGCAGGAGAACGGAACGACGATTCTGTTTGTCTCGCACGATCCGTCGGCCGTGCGCGCGCTCTGCAATCGCGCGATCCTGCTAAACCAGGGAGAGAAGATTGCCGAAGGCACGCCTTCAGACGTGCTCAATCGTTATCAGAAGATCATCATGGCGCGGCAGCAGGCGTACGAAGCCAACTTGAAGAGCGCGGCAGAACCGGCAACGGCTACCGAGCTTCTTGAACGTAATGCGACGCC
>DATHTI010000394.1:0-3912 GCA_035463335.1 Pyrinomonadaceae bacterium
AGGTAAACTCCGAGCTGGGCTCGATGATGCGCGGTGTGCAGGACGCGACGCCAGAAGATCCAGATCCGCTCGCGTTCCACGTCAAAGAACGGCACCACTGTAAGCCACCAGTCCTCGCTCTGCTGCGCCATGAAGTTCAAACGTGGACGCGAGAGCTCGACCATGCGCGCGGCAAACGCGCGAGGATTCCGATCCTGCGGCAGAACTTCGCTCGCCGGCACTTCCGGAACGCCCAGAAACTCGGCAAAGAACCGGCGTTCCGAGAGCAGCTCGTGCTCGATGATCTGGCCCACAGTGCTCGCCCGTAGATGAGGTTTAAAAGCGAGATCGTCTGCCGTGAATTCGTGCCAGACGGAGTTGAGCTTGTTCACTTCACTCGCGTACGTCTTCACTACGTGTTGAAAAATGCGAGACGAAGCAAGCGGCACTTCATCATCTTTGATAGCAATGTCTTCGTAGTTCATGATCGATTCTCAAAGGCTCAAAACGTAAAGATTGCGGCAAACTCCGACCTGACGTTGTGCGTCGTGTAACTCGGAATGCCCCGAAACAGCGGCAACGGGCCGGCGCGAAGATCCGCGCGCGTGCGGTAGTAACCTTCCTCTAAAGCAAACGTCACCCACTGGTTCCATTTGTATTGAATATTGCCGGAGAACAGATCACTGCGGCCGCCACGCGCGCCAAACCTTCGCGCGTCACGCGCGGTCGCTTGATCGCCGCCGTAGTAGAGGTAAGCGGTCCAACCGGCGTTGCGGCCCTTCGGATCCGCATCGAATATTCGCGACAACGGAAAGCCGAGCTGGATAAATCCGCCCTGCCCCCGCACTGGTCGCTGCGGTGCAACTACCGGAATACCATCGCGCAATCCGAAGACCACCGTCGAGGCGCCGTCGATCGATGGCGCAGTTGCGGTGCTTGTCAATCCGAAGGTGTCGTTGAAGTTCGAGAGTAATTGTCCGGCGAGAAAGAAACGCAGATCGGAACCGGCGTAATACTTTCCAACCACGGTCACAAAACGCGCCGGCAGTTGAAACTCAGCCGAGTAGCCATCGCTGTCGCTGCTAACCTCCGCGCCACTCGGAAATGCGGATCTAAATCCGACCGGCACGTTTGCAGCGGTAACTATTGCAGTGCGCCGCGCATGTTCGAAACTGACGATCAGTTGCGCCGGGGCGACGTTTGCAGACTTATCAAGTTGCCATTGGAGCACGGCGCGACCCTGAATCCCCGGCTGCTGCGAATCGGCGCCCTGTCTCTCGCCGAAAGCCAACTGATTCGCGATATCGCTCGGCAAGTTCCCAAAAGCCGGCAACACGATCGCGAACTCCGGCTGGAATTGCACATCGCGCGAGCCACCGAATTTGTGATTGAAACCAAACTTAGCCTGCGGAATCCGCGTGTAGGCAGCGCCATAACCAACACCGCCAAAGTTTGTGTTCTCGATCATGTTCGGCAAAGTCGATGAGACGAACGGCGACCAGTCCTGTCCAAACAAAACAAACGCGCTATTGTCGTCGCTGAAGCGGCGATCGATCCTGACCCACGCTAAACGTAAAGACGGCTGGTTCGAGCGAATCGAAGTGATGTTGCGATTGTTGGCGCGCGGGAAATCTCCTTCGAAATCAAACTCGAGTTTTCCGGTGATGGTTGTCTTCGGCGCGGGATCCAGCCATTCGAAATTTGCTCCGAGCCGCAGTCCGCGCGCGCGCACGTGAAACTCAGGCGAGTTGTTCGGGCCCGTGTCTCCGGCCAGCAGTGGCAACGGAAAATCATTCCCCTGCGGTGATGATGAATCGTGAACGACGCTTGTTTTGAAGATGCCGTACAACTTGAGACGAGCGCCAGTGCCCAGCTTGATGTCGGGGATCAGTCCTTCTCGCTTCGGTACGTCGATGCCTATTAAGCGAACCGGCGCGACTGCGGCGATCACAGCGGGTGTTGGTTGTGGTGCGGGTGCGACTGGTGGCGGCGAGCTGGTTTTGTACTCGGCCGTGATCGTCTTTATCTCCGGGGGAGCTGCGGGCGCGCGGATGGCGTCGAATTCGGTTGCGGAGATCACGCCTTTGTCACGCAACAACGCAGCGAGTCGATCTCTTTGTTCCGCAGGTGAGGCGTTGGACGTAATCGCGCGTGCCTCAGTTTCCGTCAGGATCCCTTTCGCTTGCAGCACTCGCACGAGAGGATCACTCGTGTCCTGTGAGAAAACAACGAATGCACTTCCAAAACCAATAAGCACAATCAAAGCAAGACGTAGATACACACGCATGGGCAAAGATCCTTTCTTGCCACAAAAAGGCACCAAAGCACAAAATCGATCCAGATCTATTCTTCTGTTTTTTGTGCCTTCTTGTGGCTACCTTTCAAAGAACGAAACCAGCCGGGATGATGCGTTCGGGCCCAATCCTCGGTCACCGTGCCGTCCATCATCGAACGAAACGTGCCCGGCTGATGGGCCGTGCCTTCATAGACGTGAATGATGAAACCAGCGAGCATCAGGAGCGCCGCGATATCGTGAACGACGTAACTCACCGCCACGAGCCAGCGCGGCACCACATCGTCAAACCACAGCAAGAAACCGGTGATCAGAAACAAAATGGAGCTCACAGCGATCGTCCAGAAGTAAATCTTCTGCCCGCCATTGAAAAACCCGACGTCCTCCGCTTCGACCCGGTCTTCGTTCGTGACGTACTGCCGAATCCTTTTCATCCAGCGTCGATCGGCTTCGACCCACGCCATCGGTGCAAACCAGTTGATAAACTGAAATAAAAAGAAGACTTCGAACAGCAACCCAAACCACGGATGAAGCGCGCGTGTTCTTGGACCACCGCCAAAGATTGGTGTGAGCCAGTAAAAGAGCCAGGGCGAGTAAATCGCAAATCCGGTGAGCAACGAGAGAATAAAAAAGATCGCGACCGACCAGTGCAGGAAGCGCGTGTAAACCGGATGACGCAACAACTCGCCACGATGAACACGCGTGGTGCCGATCCGGGCGAATTCGCCTCGCGCTTTTTCGTCGAGGTTCTTTGCAGTCGAGCTCACGGCGCCTCCTTTCGGCCCGCTTCGATTTCTTCACGTGGACCAGTGCTAATTCCCGGCGGCTCAGGCTGAGGCAGTTTTGGTCCATAGAAAACGCGGTGGAAGAAAACAGCGGCGATGCCGAGTAATCCCATTCCCAAACCGATCGGTTTCGCGAGCCATTTCCAGTACGTATAACTGGGCGGAATTACCGGGTTCGCAGGCAAACCGTATCGCTCCGGCGCCTTCATGTCATGAAGCACGTAAATCACGTGCGTCCCTCCGATCGATTGCGGATCGTAAACGCCCGCATTCGCAAAACCGGAGACTTCCTGCAACTGCTTCGCGCGTAACCCCGCGATCTGGACCATGTCAGACTTCGTTCCAAACTTCAGGCAGCCGGTCGGGCACGCCTTAACGCAAGCTGGTTCGAGACCCTGGCCCACTCGATCCGAACAAAGCGTGCACTTGTAAACTTTCTTCGTCTGTTGATTGAACTTCGGAATATCGAACGGACAACCTGAGATGCAGTAACCACAGCCGATGCAGTTCTCCTGTTGAAAATCAACGATGCCGTTTTCGAACTTGATGATTGCGCCATCAGCCGGACACGCACGCAAACAACCGGGATCCTCGCAGTGCATGCACTGGTCCTTGCGCATCAGCCACATCAAGTTGTTGTCGCGCTCTTCTTCAACGAACTTGATCAGGTTGTAATAGTTCCACTCGGTCGACGGCATCGTCTGGTAAGTGTCGTTGAACGTCGTCTCGCGAAACGGATGATCGTTCCATTCAACGCACGCGACCTCGCAGGCTTTGCAACCAATGCACGTCGTCACGTCGATGTACTTGCACACCGGTTCTTCACGACGCACTCCACGCCCGGGCACGGGACCA
>DATHTI010000395.1:0-7082 GCA_035463335.1 Pyrinomonadaceae bacterium
CTCGCGAGCATGTTGTCGCCGTCCCACGAGAGCCAGTTGAAGATGTATTCCTCTTCGAGGATGGCCGCGAGTTTTGCGTACGAGCGCGCGAAGTAGTCGAGGGCTTTGGTGTAGCGCTCCTTCGGATCGGTCGGAATTTCCCAGAAGCCGTTCTCGACTTCGCGATCGATGAAGTAATCGACTGAGGCTTTCAGCTCTTCATGACGGCCCTGCTTGAGATAGCGAAACATGTGCGCCGGGCGGATGAGATTCGGAGCGGTCCTGACGCCGATCGCGCTCGTGTCAGCAAACCCGATCACGGTGAGGCAGCGCTCGGTGGGGATTCCCTGCCGGTAAAAGATCTCAGACATGACTGCGCTGCCCAGCATCTCGTCGAGATCTGCGAGACCTGACGAGTAGCCATAAGTATAGTCACCGGTCGGCAACGGGCGATCAGCTTGCTGTGCGCCGGGGCTCAAGATCGTCGCGCCCGTACCGCGACTCGAGATATCGAAGATCAAGTTGTCGCTTTTGATGTAGCCATTCCAGATGCTGCGGCCGTCACCCGACGTTTTGCCTTGTCGACTGCGATGTTGAATCTGGAGATAACGCGTCGCCATGTAAGGGTGCGGCTTGATCGTCTCGGGCGGATACTTCTTGCCGCGCTCGAGATCGTATTCGTTGATGATCTGGAGTGAGAACGTCTCGAGGATTATGTGTTCGAGATCTTTAGATAAGCTTGGGGGATGATCGAGTGGGATGAGGCCCATCTCTTTGGCGAGTGAAAAGTTGAAATAGAGGACACGTCCGTGTGGGCGATAACGAGCCTGATAGTCGACGTACCCGTCAGGGCTAACGTTGCGCCAGGGATGTGTGCCGTCTATCTCCTTGAACTTCTCATACAAGGCACCGACATTTTAGCCGCAAAAAGGCACAAACAACACAAAATAAATTATTAACCGGAGTGCGAAATTCTATTCGACCTTCTTGCTGGACCTCTTTTTTGAGCCTTTTGTGCTTTTTCGTGTACTGGTTTTCTTTGCGAGCCAGAGGGTGGTTAGTGGAGGGAGATCGATCGTGCCGTCATTGACAGAGACGGAATGGGTGCCACCGTAGATTTCAGCGCCGGTGTTGATGATGAGGTCGTACTTTCCTTTGCTTAACTGATCGACTGTGTAGCCTTTTTTCGCCACGGCAGAGAAGTTACAGACGCAGATGATCTCGCGGCCGGCATCGGGGGAGCGGCGGAGGAAGGAGACGATGTTCTCGCGGGCGTTGTCGACGTCGATCCATTCGAAACCCGCAGGATCACTGTCCGCTTCCCAGAGCGCGCTCTCTGGTCCATAGACGCGATTCAGGTCCTGGATCAACTTCTGCACACCACCATGTAACGAGTCTTCCAGCAGGTGCCAGTCTAAACTTTCTGTCTCGGTCCACTCGCGCCACTGCCCGAGCTCGCCGCCCATGAACAACAATTTCTTCCCCGGATGCGCCCACATGTAGGCGTAAAGCGCGCGCAGGGTCGCGAACTTCTGCTCCGTCGTGCCCGGCATCTTGTTCAGCAGCGAGCCTTTCATGTGGACCACTTCGTCGTGCGAGAACGGCAGGATGAAGTTTTCGCTCCACGCATAGACCAGGCCAAACGTCAGCTTGTTGTGATTACCGGCGCGGAAGAGCGGATCGGTCTGGAAGTATTGCAGCGTGTCGTGCATCCAGCCCATGTTCCACTTGAAGTCAAAACCGAGCCCGCCCGCGTAGATCGGACGACTTACCATGGGCCACGCAGTCGATTCTTCCGCGACCATAATGATCCCCGGACACGAGCGATGCGTTACCTCATTCAACTCCTTCAGAAACGCAATCGCTTCGAGGTTCTCACGCCCGCCAAACTGGTTTGGTATCCACTCACCTTCCTTGCGGCTGTAGTCGAGATAAAGCATCGACGCGACGGCATCAACACGTAGTCCATCGATGTGAAACTCGTTGAACCAGTAGAGGGCATTCGCGACGAGGAAGTTGCGCACTTCATTGCGACCGTAGTTGAAGATGTACGTGCCCCAATCGGGATGCTCGCCCTTGCGCGGATCTAGATGCTCATACAAAGCGGAGCCGTCGAAGCGGCCGAGGGCCCACGCATCTTTCGGGAAGTGCGCCGGTACCCAGTCCATGATCACGCCGATGCCACGCTGGTGCAGGTAATCGATGAGATAGCGCAGATCGTCGGGCTCGCCGTAACGCGCGGAGGGCGCGTAATAGTAAGTGACCTGATAACCCCACGATGGTCCATACGGGTGTTCCTTGAGCGGTAGAAACTCCACGTGTGTGAAGCCCATCTGCGTGACGTAGTTGGCGAGCGGCTCGGCCATCTCGCGATACGTTAGCGGGCGATTCTCGTCTTCAACTTTGCGGCGCCAGGAGCCGAAGTGTACTTCGTAGATCGAGAGCGGCTCGCGCCAGTGCTGCCGCGCGGCGCGGTTCTTGATCCACTTTGCGTCGCGAAATTTGTATTTCGAGTCGTAGACGATCGAGGAAGTGTCAGGCGGGACTTCCGTGTGCTGCGCGTACGGATCGGCTTTAAAGAGTGGCCGGCCGCTGGCGGGATGGATCTCGAATTTGTAGAGACTGCCGGCGGTGAGTTTGGGAATGAAGAGTTCCCAGACGCCGGAGTTGCCGAGCCGTTGCATCTTGTGGACGCTGCCGCTCCAGTTGTTGAAGTCACCAACGACGTTGACACCGCGCGCGTGTGGCGCCCAGACGGCGAACGAGACGCCTTTCGTGCGGCCGACTTTGGTCACGTGCGCGCCGAGTTTTTTGTAGATCTCTTCGTGGCGGCCCTCGCCGAAGAGATGCAGGTCGATGTCGCCAAATGTAACCACGGATCACACGGATTTTTGGACGGATAAAAACAGATCTGCGCCGTTGCCTTTTTCGGGGCGGTTGCTTTGGGCCTCGGATAGTAGCTCCAGGAATTCTCTTTGAGGAGGGTCGAGGCCGAGTTGATTCAGTAAATCTATGACACGGGCGGCGTAGCGGAGCACCTGGATCGTTTCGATGCCAGCGAGATCGGAGAAGAACCAGCCGCAGCTCGTGAACATCAGTAGCGCGCTTCGTTGCATTTCGAGCAGATCCCAAAGGCGTGGTTCGTCCGGGGCTTTTGCATGTCGCTCGAGAAACTCTGCGCGCGCGTGTTCATGATCCAGAATCACTTTGATGTAATCGTTACGTGCCGCCCACGGATCGCGTAACAGATCACTGCGTTCAAATTTCTCCGCCGCGTCGTCGCGTAAGAAGTTCAATGCCTCACGTAATGGCTTTCGCCACGCCTGGTTCCAGCCCGGCTCACCACCGGTGTGACAGCCACAATCGCGCGTCCATCGCCGGACACCATGCACGCAACTCCACGAAGTACCTTCACCGTCCGGACCATTATCGATCTCGACTTCCGTCTCCGCCGGATGATGATCGAGATACTGGGCGTAATTCGTGATCCAAAAGCCTGCTGACTTCGCTTCCACAGTCAGCGCGTGTGTCAAACAAAGATCGCCAAACTTGAAATGATGACCGTAAGTCTCGCCATCTGTCGCAACGTTGACCAACGCCCCGCCTGCAGCAGCGCTGACAAACTTCTCTACCAGCCCACGGCTCGACGCGAGTGCGCGTTCGAACGCAATCGCACGCGCGAGTGGTCCATTGTAAAAGAAGACTGCGAGCGAGCGTTTCGATCCGTCCGGATGTTGGAAGCGATAAGGCTTTGAAGTATCAACTACGCCTTTCGCCTGGTTTGGCGCAAGGATCACATAACGCAGACCCTGTTCGATGAGAAGCGCGAGCACTTCATCGTTTGCAGCAGTCTCGGGTAGCCAGAGCGCTTCCGCTTCACGACGGAAGCGATAACGAAAGTCGGCGAGTCCCCACACGACTTGCGTCAGACGATCGCGTTCGTTGCAGAGTGGAAGAATCGCGTGACCGTACGCCTGCGCGATCGCATTACCGTGACCACCGCGCGCCGCAGTGCTCTCTCGATCAGCGATCAGGATTCGTCGGTAAGTGTCGCGGTGATGACTCTCGAGCCACGACAGCAACGTCGGGCCGAAGTTGAAGCTGATGAGCGGGTAGTTGACGATGTTTGGTGCGTAACACTCGGCGTGAATGCGCTCATTCCAATCGTGAAACGGCGCGGCGCTCGGCTCAACGTCGACTTCGCCGGTCCATGGATTCTCGCGTGGTGGTTGATAAAAGTGGCCGTGGATTATTAAGGCGGTCACAAACTACCTCTCGCCAACCGCGCTGCGCCCAGCAACCCGGCATTGTCACCACACTCGGCCCGCGCGATTTTCACCTGCTGCGCTGTGGTCCGAAACGCACGCTCTTCAACCTGCCGGTACATCTCTTCAGCAAACAAATCCCAACCATTCACCGCTCCACCAGCAATAACAATGATCTGCGGATCGATCAAGTTGATCAGGTTCGCGAGCCCAATCCCCAAATACATCCCAAAACGCTTGAACACCGCCAGCGCTAGCTCATCACCATCACGGCCGGCCTCGTAAACTTTTTCCGCCGTCAATCCATCACTCTTCAAACTCGATCCCGGAAACGACGCCAAGCTCTCTCTCGTCATCCGCACGATCGCTGTCGCTGACGCAAACAACTCCAGACAACCGGTATTCCCACACTTGCACTTCAACCCACTAAACGGATCGACAGTCGTGTGCCCGATCTCACCCGCCGAACCATGCGAGCCGCGCCACAGTTTCCCATCGAGAATCACACCACCACCAACGCCCGTACCCAGCGTCACACTCACCACATCACGACACCCACGCGCCGCCCCCAGCCACATCTCACCGACGGCCGCAGCGTTCGCATCGTTTTCGAGAAACACGGGCCAGCCCAGTCGCTTCTCTAATTCTGCTTTGAGGGCGTAATTGACTAACGAAGGAAGGTTTGGCGCCTGGAGTACGACAGCCTTATCGCAATCGACCGCGCCCGGCACCATGATCGAAGCGGCGACTACCGCTTGCTTGTAGGAATCCCAATTCTGCGCCGCCTCAACAAGCGCGGCGACGACGCCTTCAGCCGAATCGCCTTTCGGCGTTTCCTGTTTCGTCTGTTTGTGTATTCTCCCGTTATCATCGACGAGAGCTACTCGTAAATGTGTGCCTCCCAGATCAACGGCGAACACTAAGCTTTCACTAAACAGGTTCTTCGGCATGTTCAAGTTGGAGCGTCTCCGCAGTCATCTCTCCACGTGAGAGGTTCCGAGAGATCAGCGCCCCTGCCACAATCGCGACCAGCAAGTATAGCAATCCTGCGCCCCACTCCTTGAATATCAACTTGCCAATGCCAAACAAGGAACCGTAAATCAGCGCACAACCGAGTATCCAATTTACCAACTGTAATGACAACCGGCCCTGCGCGTGCGACTCCGAAAGGCCGGCTTCGGCGGCAACGGTATTCCAGCCCGGGCCTTCCGGCCTGACACGACGATAGAAAGCAATGAGCTTCTCGCGAGGTTCCGGTTGAGTGACGAGCGTAACTACGACCCAGACTAAGGTAGTGATCCCAACCGTGACCAACATGAGATACGCGAAGTCTCGCGGCAAGTCGCTATTCCATTTGAGAACTGTTTGCAAAAAGATCGAAACTATGGCTGCGCAGATCATCGCAGACACTTCCGACCACGCATTGATCCGCCACCAGAACCAGCGCAACAACAGCACCGTGCCGGTTCCCGCTCCGGTAACGAGCAGTAGCTTCCACGCGCCGCCAATCGACTCCATGAAGAACGTGATGACCACCGAAACAATCATCAGCAACACCGTCACGATCTGCGAAGCGACAACGTAGTGTTTCTCACTCGCCGATCGTTCTATGAAGCGACGATAGAAGTCGTTGATGACGTAGGAAGCGCCCCAGTTGAGCTGCGTACCGATAGTCGACATGTACGCCGCGGCAAATGCGGCGAGCATGAAACCACGCAGGTAGGTTGGAAACACGTTTGGATCCATCAACGTCTGGATATAACCGGCTTCCTTATCAGCCAGATTGGGGTAAAGAATCAGAGACGCGAGCGCCGTGAGAATCCATGGCCAGGGACGCAGCGCATAGTGAGCAATGTTGAACCAGAGTGTTGCGAGCAGCCCGTCCTTTTCAGTCTTTGCGGAGAAGATGCGCTGCGCGACGTAACCGCCGCCGCCCGGCTCGGCGCCGGGATACCAGGTGGACCACCAGATCACACCGAGATAAACAAACAACGTGATCGCCGGCATCCAGATCGAGTCGAATTCAGGAAAGAAAGCGAGACGCGATCCAGAACCGCCATCCATTGCAGTGATCTTTGCCTTCAACTGATCGATACCACCGACGGCGTTGACCGCAAGGATCGCGAGCACGATGACCATTCCCATCTTGAGTGCAAACTGAAAGAGGTCAGTCACGAGCACGCCCCACAAACCCGAAATGGTCGTGTAAAAGGCAGTGAAGATGAGCATTCCGATCACGATCTTGATCGCGCCGCTCTTACTCACGCCCAACGTGATCTCGAGAATCTTCACCATCGCGAGATTCACCCAGCCGAGAATGATGCAGTTGATCGGCAGGCCGAGGTACAAAGCACGAAAGCCGCGCAGGAACGCCGCAGGTTTGCCGGAGTAACGAAGCTCGGCAAACTCGATGTCTGTCATCACGCCCGCGCGTCGCCACAGTCGCGCGTAAAGAAAGACGGTGAGCATTCCGCTCATGACAAAGTTCCACCAGAGCCAGTTGCCGGCGATGCCGTTGTTAGCGACGAAGCCCGTGACGGCAAGTGGTGTGTCAGCCGCAAAGGTCGTCGCGACCATCGAGGTGCCGGCGAGCCACCAGGGCACGTTGCGGCCCGACAGGAAAAACTCGTTCGTGCTGCCGGTCGCTTTGCGAGCGTAGTAAAGCCCGATACCGAGATTGAAAAGGAAATAAGCGGCGATTACCGTCCAATCCAGCAGTGAAAGGTTCATTGGAATCCTTACTTTGTCGGTTTTGAAAAGGCGGTTACTCGGCGCTTATTCTAGCCACAAAAAGCACAAAAGGCACAAAGTATTTTCTTTTAACTCGTTTGTGCTTTT
>DATHTI010000396.1:0-3817 GCA_035463335.1 Pyrinomonadaceae bacterium
TTCGCGAGCATCCAACGGCCGCCGGCAAATTCACCCAGCAGCCGATCGATCTGAATTACCGGCGCTGCAAGCATTCGCCCGTCAGAGTCGAATACTGAGGCAAACGGCTGAACAATCCCCTCGTGTGGTCCATCGCTGCCGGCTTCGTCGGGCTCATTATTTGACGAGCTGAGACGCACGTACAGCTCATAAACTTCATCTGTTTTGAAGCGTTGGTCCAATATCCAGCTTGAAGTTTTGTAGGTTGAAGCGTTGACTGGAAACGAGTGCGTGATGCCGAGTCGCTTGTGATAAGTCGTCTGTTTCGGTTCGATGCGCCAGTGAGTGAGGTTGTCGCGAACGACTGGTCTTGAGAGCGGCACGCCGCCGAGGTTGAGCCAATTTCCACCGTCGCGCAGGTACCTAAATAGCGAGGGCCACGCACGTTTCGGAAACGCGGAGCCATAAGGCATGACGAGCAGATCGAAGCGCGTCGTGTTCAGTTGTGCGATCAGATCGCGCTCGTTGAGCACCGTGACAGCAAACTCTTTCAGCGCCTGCTGGAGCGTCTCGAGCGTGTAATCGGCACCTTGAATCGCTCGAAATCCGGGCTCCCAGAAGAGTGCAACTGACGGTGGTTGGGCCTGGGCGGCGAGGATGACGTTAGGAAGCGCGGTTGCAACGGCTGCGCCTCCGATGGTTTTGAGAAATTTTCGTCTGGGAAATTTGGCCACAGATTTGTGATACTAAGCGACAGTGTCTGGCGCAACCACAAACAAGAAGCGTTCGTTTGAGTTTCTTAGTCTATCACTGTTGATAGGTCTCGCGACCGCAATCCTCGCGCTGATTTTCTTCGGCTGGCTGGCGGATCAAGCGCTCGAAGGTGACGCGCGCAGGTTTGACGACGCGACACGGGCCGCGGTCCACCAGTTTGCCACACCGCTATTGACGGCGATCATGCGCGGGTTCTCGTTTGTCGGCTCGACGATAGCGCTGACTATCGGGACGATCGTCGTCGTGGTCCGCTTTGTGATGCGGAAGTGGAAGCGCGAGGCGAAGCTCTTTGCGATAACGATGGGCGGCGCTGCGCTGTTGAATATCACTCTCAAACTCGCGTTCAAGCGGCCGCGGCCCGTGCCGTTCTTCAACCTCTCGCCGCCGGAGACGTACAGTTTTCCGAGTGGACATTCACTCACGAGCGCCGTCTTCTTCGGCGCCCTCGCGGCGATCCTCACGGCGCGGATTAAATCGAAACGTGTACGCCTCGCGATATGGATCGTGAGTACGGCGATGTTTTTTTTGATCGGTCTATCGAGGATCTATCTCGGCGTGCATTACACGACAGATGTGATCGCGGGATTCGCAGCGGCGTTAATTTGGATCCTGGTGGTGAGGTTTGTTGAGATGGGATTAGTGCGCCGGCGACGAAGAAAATCAGGCGCGGATTCACGCGGATAAACGCGGAACCTGATTCAGATTTAAGCGCATCTCGACCGTCAAGCCACCATCGGTGGCGTTGACCGCCTGGACCGATCCGCCGTGCATGCGAACGGCGCGCTCGGTGATCGCGAGCCCCAGTCCTGTTCCACCGCCACTCTGCCTGTCACGCGCATCTTCCGTGCGATAGAAAGGTTGAAAGATCTTTTCGAGCGCCTCTTCGGGAACGCCTTTCCCGCGATCCCTGACGCTAATTACCGCGTGACCATTTTGCCGGCTGAGCGCCACTTCAACTGCTGTTCCCTCAGCCGTGTAACGCACTGCATTGCGCACCACATTCTCAACCGCGCTGCGCAACAACTCCTCCACACCCTTGATCGAGCAGTTGTCACTCGACACAACCTGCACCGCGCGATTCAAACTGCGCGCTTCAAAGTCCGCATCGTCCGCAACTTCCTTCACGAGCGCTGCCAGATCGACATCCGTCCGCTTGCGGCTATCAGTACCACTTTCCAGGCGCGTGAGCGTCAGCAACTGGCTGATCATCTCGTTGAGATTGTCTGACTCACGCTCGATACGATCGAGCGCGCCGTTCGCTTCGGAGCCAGAACGCTGTCGCGCTAGGCCCAGCGCCACGCCAAGCCGCGCGAGCGGCGAGCGCAATTCGTGCGAGATGTCGCCGAGCAGCCGTTGTTGTGCCCTCACCATCGACTCGAGGCGCTCGGCCATCGAGTTGAAGTCACGGCCTAGCTGTCCCACTTCATCCTGGCGCTTCGCAAGCTTGGTAGACACGCGCGCGCCGAGATTTCCTCCGGCCAGCTCGTTTGTTGTTGTGCGGAGTTTCAGCAATGGTTGCGTGAGATACCGCGCCAGCCAGTAACAAAAGATGCCGCCAATCACGAGCACGACGAGCAGTCGCAAGGCTAACGACTTGAAGGTCGGTTGAAATGGAGGACGGGGAATGTGTGCGACGTAGATGTAGCGTTGCCCGGTCGCACTCACAACGGGCCGCGCCACGAGAGTGTGTTCGACAGCGAAATTGAATTCGATATCACGACTTTCCGCTGCCTTCGCAATCAACTCACGAGCGGCGGGCGGCACCGTGCGCCCGGAAAGTTCTTTGCCATTCTCGTCGAAGAAAGTCGCGCCCACGCCTGTAGATTTTTCTGTTGCCTGAAGGGTAGCACTTAATGCGCCTGATCCTGATTGCTCGTAGCTCTCGGCAGCCTTCTGCGCGTTTGGACCAGTTTGCGCGAGATCACGCCACGAGCGTCTCGTCGGTGTCGGGCGCGTGAGGGCGAACGCCGCAAACAGCACGACGTTGATAATGATCATGGCCACCCAGAACCATAAGAAGATCTTCAGATATAAGCTGCGAAAAGGAAATCTCATTAACTTTTATTCGCCACAAAAGCACAAAAGCCAAGTTCAGAGTTCAAGCTTTAGCTTGTCTTGCGCGAAAGTGAACGCTGCAAGCTAAAGCTTGAACTCTGAACTCATTCTTGTTTCTCTGACGTGGCGCCGTAGATGTATCCGACACCGCGAATGGTCTTGATCCGCTCGAGTCCGTTGAGCTGGTGGCCCAACTTCTTACGCAGGTTACTGACGTGCATGTCAATGCTGCGATCGAACGGCGACAACTCACGACCCAACACTTCCTTCACCAGATCTTCTCGCTTCACGATCTGTCCCGCGTTGCGCAGCAGTATCTCAAGTAGATCGTATTCAACTCCGGTGAGCTCAACTACTTCCCCCGAGCGGCGGACGTTGCGCGTGTTACTGTCCATTTCTATGTCGCCAACGCGAATAGTCTCACGCGCGGAAGTAGTTGACTCAACGGGCTGGGCGCGCCGCAATACCGCACGAATCCGAGCGACGAGCTCACGGGGGTTAAACGGCTTTGGGAGGTAATCGTCTGCGCCGATTTCGAGTCCAACGATGCGGTCCACATCGTCGCCTCGCGCAGTTAACATCAAAACAGGAATACGAGAGCGGGCCCGGATGCGTCGCAACACGTCGAAGCCGTTCGTGCCGGGCAACATCACGTCGAGCACAACGAGGTCGTGTTCGTTCGAGAGCGCGCGGTCGATGCCCTTCTCGCCGTTGTGGATCGCTTCAACCGTATAACCCTCAGGCTGAAGATATTCTCCTACCAACTCGCAAAGGCCGACATCGTCGTCAATTACAAGAACACGTTCCATTGGTTGCTGCTGTACAGCCAGATTGAAAGACATATGGACGACCTAAGGCAAGTCGCGGCAATCGTACAATAACAAGCCATTTTCGTGCGTAAAGAAGTGTCAATCGGAAACTCCACAGAACTGACAAAACTTTACAATCCATTGACAGACTCTTTACGCCAAATTTCGATAAAATCCGCGCTTACAGGATTACAGGATTA
>DATHTI010000397.1:0-4937 GCA_035463335.1 Pyrinomonadaceae bacterium
CCGTGGCAAACCGCCATGGCTGCCGGTACCACGATCACGGTCAACAGTACCGCGGCCGTAGAGAATAGCAGCGATGGCCTGTGCACTTTGCGCGAGGCGATCACAGCCGCCAACTCGGACACTGCTTCAGGCGCGACGGCAGGCGAGTGCGCAGCGGGCAGCGCGAGCGACTCAGACACGCTCAGCCTCACTGGTCTAACAGGCACGATCACCCTGGGTAGCGCACTGCCAGCCATTACTTCAGACATGTCCATCAACGGTCCCGGTCCGAGTCAGTTGACTATCTCCGGCAACAACAGCTTCCGCGTTTTCAACTTAACGCTATCAAGTGGTCTAGTCAGCTTCTCCGGGCTGACTATCGCAAATGGCCGGGCCACGATGGACGTCGGCGGCGGCATTTATAACCAGAGTAGCGCCAACGTGAATGTAAGCGAGAGCACGATAACCAATAACGTCGCCGTGCTCGGCGGCGGCATCGCCAATAGCAGCATCGGCACATTCACGGTCACGAATAGCACGATAAGCAACAACACCGCGGGCACTGCGGGTGGATGTTATAACGGCTTAGGGACACTCAACATTATCAACAGTACCCTCAACAACAACACTGCTGGACCAGGCGGAGGCAGTGGAAATGGCGGGGCCATAAACACCGGATCGAACACACTCAACGTCATCAACAGCACGCTGACCGGTAACGTCGCATTCGGCCGTGGTGGCGCAATCTTCAATCTCAGCTCAGACGCAACGATCAACATCACGCAAAGCACGATTAGTCATAACGCCGCGGTAGGTGGTGGAGGTGGTGTCAGCAGTACCAACGGGGCAGTCGTCAAATTCTTAAACACCATCATTGCGGAAAACGGATCCTCGAATGGTCCGAATCTTTTGGGTGCGTTCGTTTCCCTCGGCCACAATTTCGTGTCCGGGATTGATGGTAGCTCAGGCTTTACGGCGGGCACGAACAATCCGAATGGCGATCTGGTCGGATCACTCTCTACTCCGGTCTTTGCGGTGCTCGGACCACTCCAAAACAATGGTGGTCCAACGCAGACGCGCGCCCTCTTGCCAGGTTCGCCGGCGATCGACGCTGGCGATAATTGTGTAGTGGCTGGTGGATGTTTGACGACGCCGCTCACAATCGATCAGCGTGGAGTTTCTCGCCAGGTAAATTCCACGGTTGACATGGGTGCATTCGAGTCACGGGAATTTACTTTTTCGATCACGAGTGGAACTCCGCAAAGTACAGCCGTCAACACGCTCTTCGCTCCTTTGGTCGTTACGGTAAATAGCGCTTCAGGTGATCCTGTTGCCGGCGGCTTTGTAGCCTTCACTGCGCCCCCAAGCGGGCCAAGCGCTGTTCTCTCGAGTGGGTCAAACGTCACCGTGGAATTTATCGGGGCTAACGGTCAAGCCAGCACGACACCAAGGGCGAACGGGCTTGCCGGTGGTCCTTACAATGTTACGGCAACCATCAATCGAGTTGCTTCCTCATTATCGTTTAGTCTCACCAACAACCAGGCCGCCACAACTACAATAGTGACGTCGTCAGCCAACCCGTCTGATCTAACTCAGTCTGTAACGTTCACCGCCACAGTTACATCGACTGGTACTCCGACCGGAATTGTTCAGTTCAAGATCGACGGTACGAATCTGGGAAGCCCGGTTAATTTGGTTGGAGGAGTTGCAACGATATCGACTGCGGCGTTAACAGCCGGCGCGTATTCAGTCAGTGCCGATTACAGCGGCGACTCGAACTTCACCCCGAGCAGCGGAACACTTGTGGGCCCGCAAATTGTTAGACTACCACCGATGTTATCAATCAACGACATATCGTTCCTCGAAGGTGACACTGGGATTAAGTTTGTTTTCTTTACGGTCACGGCGTCTGCGAGCAGCAACCTGCCGGTAAGCGTGGATTTCACGTCGGCAAACAGCAGTGCCACAGCGTCTTCCGATTACCAATCCACAACGGGCACATTGACGTTCAGTCCCGGACAGTCAGTTCGACAAATCTTTGTGACGATAAACGGCGACACGGGTTTCGAACCGGATGAGATCTTTACCATGACTCTCTCGAACCCTGTTAATGCGACTATCGCCAAGGCGCAGGGTACAGCCACGATCCAGAATGATGAGGCTCCGGTGCTGCTGACTGAAGAGAATACGAGCCACGTGCTCGGGCTCGACTCTGTAACACAAACCCGTGATCCGTTCTCGCTCACGACCGTGCACAACTTTAGTGCTGATCAGCATCGACGCGTGTCACTGTTTGTATGGAGACTCGGACTTTTGCCCGGCGACACGATCAGTAACGTTACCGTAGTGGCGGAAGATGATCAGGGCACGGTTTATCCATTGACGATTGAATTCATGACGCCGGTGACAACTCTCGACGACGTCACTCAAGTTATCGTGCGGCTGCCGGACAACGTAATCGGCGCACCGAGAAGCCTTGGAATAACGGTCCGCGTCCGAGGCCCGGTCAGCAACAAGGCATCCATCAGCATTACCGCACCTTAGGCCGAATTGTAGGGGTGGCCCTCCGTGGCCACCCCTACGTTAAAATTTTTCGAGCTGGGGTGGCCACAGAGGGCCCCCCTACAGTTGTTTACGAGTCTCCCCATGAAAGTAACGAGTAGATCACTGATACCAATTGAAACCACAACCGATTTGCCCCTCGACGATCAGATCAGTGCAGCCCTCGCGTGGTTGAAAAAGCACAGCAAACGGTCCACGCGCGATGGCATGGCCCGCTATGCCATCCCATCAGATAACGCATACGGCGTTGCGATGAAAGACATCAAGGCCCTCGGGAAAGAGCTTGGACCGAATCAGGAATTGGCAATCGCGCTCTGGGATACAGGCGTCTACGAGGCCCGCATGCTCGTGTCGTTTGTCGCTGACCCCGCGGTGCTCACCTCCACACAGATGGACCGCTGGTGCAAGCAGTTCGACAACTGGGCCATTTGCGATGCAATGTGTTTCAACTTGTTCGACCGTTCGCCGTACCGTTGGACGAAAGTCGCACAGTGGAGTACGAGTCGTAAGGAATTCGAAAAGCGCACTGCTTTTGCTTTGTTATGGAGTCTCTCAGTTCACGACAAGCAGGCCACAGACGAGCAATTTATCCGTGGTCTCGCCCTCATCGAGCGTGCGGCAACCGACCCGCGTAATTTCGTCAAAAAAGCCGTGAACATGGCGCTCCGCGCAGTCGGGAAACGTAATCGCGAATTGAACTCGGCGGCGCTGCTCCTCGCGCGTCGTCTTTCAGAGTCAGACGATCCCACCGCGCGATGGAACGGAAAAGACGCCCTGCGCGAGCTCACGAGTGCTTCGGTAATGAAGCGGCTCAAGAGGTGAGGGAAGCCGCTTTGATCGCAAGATTCAGGTAGAGTCTTGCCTGCTCGCTACATTAAACTCTCCTCATGGAAAATGACGATCCGTCGCTCAGCGTGCTGGCGCTCGCACAGCGCGAGGCTTTTTCGTTTCTGGCTAACCTGGACCATGCTCCGGTTGGTGCAACCGTCGATGTTGAGACGCTCCGAAAACAATTAAGCAAGCCACTCGCTGATTCGAGTCTGCCGCCCGAACAAGTCATAACAGAGCTCGTTGCTGATGCCGGCGGAGGATTGCTCGGCTCAGCGGGCGGACGCTTCTTCGGCTGGGTCATCGGCGGTTCTCTGCCTGCTGCACTCGCGGCTGACTGGCTCACCGCAGCATGGGACCAGAACGCCGCTCTTTATGCGACTTCGCCGGCTGCGGCTGTTGTCGAGGAGGTGGCCGGAACGTGGTTGAAAGACGTTCTGCGGCTTCCCGCGCACGCGAGCTTTGCACTCGTCAGTGGCTGCCAGATGGCCCACGCGACGTGTCTCGCGGCAGCGCGTCACGCGTTGCTGGCGCAGCGCGATTGGGACGTCGAGCAACGAGGACTCTACGGCGCGCCGCCGATTCGAATTCTAACGAGCTCGCAAAGACATGGCTCGTTCGAAAGAGCAGTGCGACTGCTCGGTCTCGGACGTGGGCAAGTAGTCTGTCTGACTTCGGATGATAACGATCGACTTGAACCGGCGGCATTGCAACGAGCACTCGAGGCCGATCCGTCAGCGCCAACGATCGTGCTTTTGCAAGCGGGCGACATAAACATCGGGGCATTCGACGATTTTGAAAGGCTGGTCCCACTCGCCAAACGTTACGGTGCGTGGGTGCATGTCGATGGTGCGTTTGGTCTGTGGGCCGCGGCCAGCCCGCGCTATCGCCAGTTAGTAAAAGGAGTGGAAGCCGCAGATTCATGGGCCACGGACGGGCATAAGTGGCTCAACGTTCCTTTCGACTGCGGTTACGCCTTTATCGCGCACATGGATGCGCATCGAGCTTCGATGTCTCATCGTGCGTCGTATCTCACGCATCACGAAGACGCGCGCGACGAGATGGATTGGAACCCTGAATGGTCAAGGCGCTCTCGTGGCTTTTCCACGTATGCGGCATTGCGGCAACTGGGCCGCGACGGTGTTGCAGCGCTGATCGATCGCTGTTGCCGGCACGCACATGAGATCGTGACGGGAATCGGCAGGCTTGCGGGCGCTGAGTTGTTGTGGGAACCAACCATCAACCAGGGACTCGTCCGATTTCTCGATCCATCGCCTGGTGCCACGGAACAGGACCATGACCGCCGCACTGAAAAAGTGATGTCCGCAATCGTCGCCTCGGGGGAAGCATTCTTTGGAGGCACAACGTGGCGTGGCAAACGCGCGATGCGCGTGAGCGTCTGCAACTGGCGCACGTCGGATGAAGATGTCCGGCGATCGATTGAGGCCGTCGCCCGTGTATTGAATGCTTAATCACGTGGTGGAGTCACGATCCGAGTCCGCGAAGCGGACGGCAGCATAAAGCCTGGTGCGCAAGCCCCAGGATCGCGTCGTAAAAAATGCGATTGA
>DATHTI010000398.1:0-6945 GCA_035463335.1 Pyrinomonadaceae bacterium
GAAGCCACGTGTCTACTATCCAAAGATCGAGCTCGTCGTCGATGCGGAGTTATCCACAGCGACCGATCCTTATCTTGACGATCACATCTTCCGCGGGGAGCGACTGCTGCCCGCCGTAATGGGCATGGAGGCGATGGCCCAAATCTTCATGGCGCTGGCGGAGACGAACGAGCCGCCGGTCTTCGAGCAGGTCAGGTTCGAGCGGCCCGTAGTCGTCGCTGATGGTGCAGCTCATACGATTCGCGTCGCCGCGCTCGTGCGTGCAGCAGGCAGTGTGGAGATCGTACTGCGCAGCTCGGAGACGGGTTTTCAGGTGGACCACTTTCGTGCGGTGTGTCGGGTGGTGAGCGCTCCTTTGGACCAAGCGCCATGCACGGTTGATCCGAGAGCGATCGGCCTCGATCCGCATCAGGATCTTTACGGCAAAGTGCTGTTTCACACTGGACGCTTTCAACGTCTGCGTGAGTATCGCGCGCTTAAAGCCACGGAGTGCGCGGCCGAGATCATGCCGGATGGGACGACGACCTGGTTCGGTAGATATTTACCGGGTGGCCTCGTTCTCGGAGATCCGGGCGCACGCGACGCTGCTATCCACGCCGTCCAGGCGTGTGTTCCGCAGGTCACGCTCCTGCCGGTCGGCGTTGAGAAGATCACAGGAAGCTTGAACGATCAGGGTGGCGGACTTTTTGGTCGCGCGCAGGAAAGGGAGCGCCTGGCGAATGGCTTCTTGTACGACGTGGAGCTGACCGACACCGAAGGACGCGTGCGAGAACGGTGGGAGCGGCTACACCTGCACGCTATCAGTGGGACAGACTTCAAAGGTCCATGGCCGGAAGGATTGCTGACGCCATACGTCGAACGGTGTTTGCTTGCGCTGGTTCCTGGCTCGAACGTTTCAGTCGCATTCGAGCGCGGCCAAACATCGGACCGTCGCGAACAGAGCACACGCGCAATTGAGCGCGCACTGGGCGCGTGCGGGATCATCAGGCGCGCAGATGGAAGACCTACGAGTTGCGATGGACGCGACGTGTCTGCGTCGCACTGCGGTGATCTCACGATGGCTGTCGCGGGACACGCTCCCGTCAGTTGCGATATCGAGCTCGTCGTTAGCCGGTCGCCCGAGATCTGGTCCAACATGCTCGGCGCTGAGCGATTCAAACTTGCCGAAGTCATCAGCCGTGAAACACCGGAGACGTTGGACCAGGCAGCAACGCGCGTCTGGACGGCAGTTGAATGTCTGAAGAAAGCGGGCGCCGGCACGACAGCGCCACTCGTGTTTGCGAGCGCGGCGTCTAGCGGGTGGGTTTTACTCGCGTCCGGCGGTTTGAAAATCGTCTCGGGCGTCGTCAAAAGAGATGGAGACAAAGAGGAACTGGCGATAGCGTTGTTAACGGAAGTCGCACAGAGGGATGAACGGTCAATAACGCAATTGTAGGGGCGGCCCTCCGTGGCCGCCCCAGCGTAGAAACACAATGTGGAAACCTGAGGCGGCCACGGAGGGCCGAGCGTACAGATGAATCCTGATGGGAGGCGGAGATGCGCGCGTATGAATACCGGCACATCGTCGGGTTCGAGGAGACGAACCTGATCGGAAATGTTTACTACGCCAACCACGTGCGCTGGCAGGGACGCTGCCGCGAGATGTTCCTGCGTGACCGGGCCCCGGAGATCATCGAAGCGCTCAAGTATGGCCTCGTGCTGGTGACCACACGCGTGTCCTGTGAGTTTATGGCGGAGCTGGTCGCCTTCGACGAGGTCATCCTGCGCATGCGCCTCGGTGAGTTGGGACAAAACCGCATCACGATGAACTTTGAATACTGGCGCGGCGAAGAGCTGGTGGCGCGTGGCGAGCAACAGGTCGCCTGCATGCAGCGCGAGGGCGAGCAGGTCGTTCCCGTTCCCGTCCCCGCTCAGTTGCGCGAGGCGTTGAGAGAGTATGCAACAAGCTGAAGCATTGAGAATCGAGACGTTTGAGGTCGGGCCAAACTCGGCGTGCCGCGAAGACACGATTGCGTCACATCGCCGTGCCGTCGAGCGCGTGATCACGACGGCGCGTGAGCGGCTGTGTGAACCCATCTCGTTGCATGACATGTCGCGCGTCGCCTATCTCAGCGCGTTCCACTTCAATCGAGTGTTTCACCAGATCACGGGCCTGCCGCCGGCCAAGTTCATCTCGGCGATGCGACTGGAAGAGGCGAAGCGGCTGCTCGTGAATAGTAACCAGAGCATTACAGACATCTGCTTCGAGGTCGGCTACAACAGTCTCAGCACTTTCACGAGGCGTTTCACTCAACGCGTCGGACTTGGACCACGTGAGTTTCGCTATCTCGCGGAAAGGATCACGCCCGCTTCTGTCGAGTCGCTTTGCTCGCACTACGCGGAGCTGACAGGACAGGCGACGCTCCACGCATCCGTTGAAGGTTTCGTAGACTTGCCCACACCCGCGACCGGGCCGATATTTGTCGGGCTCTTCCACGCCCACATTCCGCAGAGTCGTCCGGCCGGTGGCGCGCTGCTCACATCACCCGGCGCTTTCCGTATTGGACCAGTTCCCGACGGGACATATCACCTGCTCGCGGCAGCCCTGCCGCGTCTCGCTGATACGGTTGGCTATTTAGTACCCGACAGCGCGAACCTTTCAGTTGGGGCGTGGAATGGTCCAGTGATCGTCCGACAAGGACGAGCTGCTGGTCCATATAACATCTCCTTACGCCCGATGACCCTGACCGATCCGCCTCTCCTTATTTCTCTTCCCTTCTTACTCGCAGACACCCTGAAGTGAGCCACAAAAAGGCACAAACAGATACACAAAAGGCACAAAGACATGTCTGAACCTAGTTTTGTGCTTTTTGTGCCTTTTTGTGGCTAAGTTGAAGGAGGCTGGGAATGAGTAGTAGGGTGGTGGCTGCGCACGTCAGAAGACACAGACAGATCATGACGCCGAGCTGCACGTTCGGAGCAATCTCAGAAAGCAGCAACACAGAAAAACCGGCTGTGATCGAAGCAGCGCTGACGCAGACCGCCGGCCCCGTGAGCTCGAGCGTGCGCCGCAAAGCTTCGCCCGCAGGCATGCCCTGGCGAAGCCGCTGCCGGTAAGCCGTCGTCAGGTGGATCGCAAAGTCCAGACCGATGCCGAGTGCGATGCCTGCGAACATCGAGTTCGCAATTCCGAGCGGCGTGCCAGCGAGCACAAGCGCGGCGAGCACGAGGAGCAGGCTGAAAGCGACCGGCAGAATGGCGATGAGTCCCATTCGCACCGACCCGAGCAATATGGTGATGAGAATCAGATCGATCCCAAGCGCCAGCGCAATCGACGACACCTGTCCTTCAACCAGCAGTCGCACCGTCAGATAGCTGATCCAACCATCGCCGAATGGCACGATTTTGTGGCCCCGCCCCTGGTCCAACACTTCGCGCTCGGCAGCTCGCAGCACGTTGTCGATGCGACTGTAATCAGCGTCACGGATGAAGATCGTAACGCGGGCCCAGCGATGATCGTCGTCAACTCTCTCACGGAGCGGCGACGGGGTCGCATGCGAGAGCACCTTCAATGCACTCTCAACATCCTCCTGCCTGAGCGGAAAACGCCCGGTCCGCAGGGCTGCCCGGTAAGTGTTATAGCTTAAACCGGCGACGAGCGATGAGTTGGTTCTCACCACGTCGTTGAAGAGACTGTTGACAGCCCCGACATGGGGAGCCCTCGCCAGCACCCATTCCAGCGAGCCGAGCGCCGACAGGCCTTCCTTGCTGTTGAACCATCCTCCGTGTGTTGCATCCACCATCAGCTCGAGCACGGTGGTTCCCGCCATCTTTTCGTTGAAGAACCTGTCGCCTTGCACGATGTCGCTATCAGCCGGCAGGTTTCTGATCCAACTATCGTCGACGCGCAGGCGCGTGATCACGAAACCAGCGCACACCGCGACGAGAAGAGCGCAGACGGCCACACGTCGTGGACTCACTCGTCCGGTCAGCAACCGCAGCGCCGACGTTGCAGGCCGTCCGCCGAGAGCTAACGCCACACGATCGTGTTCGCCTTTCACGCGGACTTTCGGTTTTAGCAGCGCGAGCAGCGCGGGAAGCAGTGTGAACGTGAATAACGTCGAGAAGATGATCGCAGCAGAGCCGAACAAGCCGAAGACGCGCAGCGGGTTGAGACTGACGGCTGCCATCGACGTTAGGCCGACGACGGTCGAGATGGCAGTCATGCCGACGGGGCGAGCGGCACTACTGAACGCCGCCACAATCGTCTCCTCGACTGTCGCGTGTTCCGCGCGTTCCGCTTCGTTGAAAAAATGCCCGAGCGCATACACGTCGTCAGAAACGCCCACGCAGATGAGGACCACCGGCAGCACCAAGGTCGTGACGAACACTGGCTGACCAGTCAAACCCATCAGACCGATCATCCAGATAAGACTCACGCCGATTTCCGTGAGCGACAAAAGCGCCGGCGCCGCGTGGCGAAACGACAGAAACAGCATTACGCCAAGGACGGCGATTACAGCAGGAATGAGGCGGGCGAGGTCGCGCGCGGTCGCCTGGCCCAGGACTGCCTGCGCCAGCGCTGACCCGCTCAGATAGATCGTGTCTTTGCCGGACGACTCGCTCTCGATCAAGGCGCGCGTCTCTTCAAGCAGGCGATAACGGTCGGCGCCCGGCTGCACCTTCGCGATGATGGCCGCTCCCTTCCCGTCGCGCGAGACCAGCAGGCCGGTGTCGTAACTCAGCCTGCCCACCTCGCGGCGCAGTTGTTGAATGGTCTCCGTATTTAACTCGTCTGGCCGGAACAACGGGCTCGTGTCGACCTTGTCATCTACGAGAACGATGCGCGGTACAGTGGAGAGGCTGACGACAGAGTCCGGGACGACTCCCTCGACGCGGGAAAGTCCATCGCTCAAGCGAGCGATGCGTTGCAGTGTCTCGGCTGTGTACACGCCCGATTTCTCATTGCCGACTCCGATCAACACAAGGTCGCGCAACTCGAAACGCGATGCGGCCTGGTCGCCTTCGGCAAACTGCGGCAGACCGGAAGGGATCAGGGACCGGCCGTCGAGTCGCAGTTGAATGCGTGGGATGAAGACAAGGGCGCAGATAGTGATGGCGCCGGCGAGCATGATGACGAGGCGCGGGTGTCTGACAGAAAATCTCAGCAGGTAAGTTATCAGGAACACAGAGCCGATCTATGTATCGTAAATGCGCAACTTTTTCTTATTCAATCTTGCTAAAGAGCTGCGCGCACACCTCGCGACGCTGCTTAATCGTCGTGGCATCAGAGACGTTTTCCGCGTGTTTCTTCATATGAATAAAAACCGTCATATGGACCCTACACTCCCACGGGTAAATTATGGAAATCTGGCATTGCTTCCCAGGCACCGAACCTCATGTCCCCGTCATTGAATCGCTCAACCAGGCCGGCCTTCGCTCCCAGGACAGTAAGTCCTTTGGTTGCAATGGGCCGGGCATAATGTTCTTCAAGGAATTCTCTGATCAATTGCTCGATTTGTTGCGAGAGACAAGTCGACGCGGACTGGAGCGAGTGTTAGCAATCTCGCTTTCACGTCGAGCGCTTGAGCCGAGCGTCATCTGGAATTTGCTGGCCGCCGGCGCTGCTGATGTTTTCGCGTGGCATCGATGTCGCAACCCGGCGCAGGAGATTTTGGCGAGATTTCAGCGTTGGAAGCAGGTAGATGCGATCGTAGGGTCACCACTCGTAAAAGAAAACCTCGCTGGTCGGAGTGCTGCCTGGATTCGATCGCTCAGGCAAATCGTGGAAGTGGCTACTTTCACTGATTCGTCGGTATTGATCACTGGAGAAAGCGGAACGGGAAAAGAGCTGTTCGCACAACTTGTGCATACGCTCGATACACGCGTCACGAAAGGAAGTCTTGTAGTTTGCGATTGCACGACCATAGTGCCGGAACTTTCCGGCAGCGAGTTTTTTGGTCATGAACGCGGCGCCTTTACCGGTGCAGTAGCAGCACGCAAGGGAGCTTTTGCGCTGGCTGACGGTGGCACGCTCTTTCTCGACGAAGTCGGCGAGCTGCCTCTCAATTTACAAGCCGAGCTGCTACGCGTGATCCAGGAGCGCACTTACAAACGAGTCGGGGGAAATTCGTGGGAAAAGACAGAGTTTCGGCTCGTCTGTGCTACCAACCGCAACCTGTTTGAAGAACAGGAAAAAGGCCGGTTTCGGCGTGACTTTTACTACCGGATTGCGAGCTGGACTTGTCACCTGCCCCGGTTGGCCGAACGACGCGAAGATATTCTCGTACTGGCAAAACATTTTATCTCGCAGCTTCGGCCTGACGATCCACCAGAGCTGGATGATGCAGTTCGCCAGTATCTGCTGGAACGTGAGTATCCCGGCAACGTTCGCGATCTAAAACAACTTGTCACTCGCATGATTCAACATCATGTTGGACCAGGAGCTATCACGGCGGGCGACATCCCGGAGCTCGAGCGACCGCGTGGCGACAGATCCGATCACAGGTACGAAGAAGAATTGGAGACTGCGGTGCGATCGGCCGTGACACTGGGAGCAAGCCTGAAGGAAATCGAGCGCGCGGCGGGTGTGCTGGCAGAAAAGATTGTGATCGAAGAGGAGCAGGGCAACATACAACGCGCCGCGGTAAGACTCGGAGTCAGCGATCGCGCGTTGCAAATCCGGCGTGCCGCCCGCCGGCCTAACGGCAACGGCCGCACGGTGATCATTTGATTACCGCTGTCTTAACCTGCGAACACATTTCTTTGTTTAACCTGCGAAGCAGGTGACAGCATAAAGCCTGGGGCGCGAGCCCCAGGGATCGGATCGAAAGAACGATTGAGCCCGCAGAGCGGGCGACAGCTTGAATCACCACGCGCTGTCGCCTGCTTCGCAGGCTCTAACGGCTGTCTTTAACCTGCGAAGCAGGTGACAGCATAAAGCCTGGGGCGCGAGCCCCAGGGATC
>DATHTI010000399.1:0-5195 GCA_035463335.1 Pyrinomonadaceae bacterium
AGAATTAGGCGCTGCCGCCCGCTTCGCGGGCTCAAATAATGTTTGGGTGATCACGATCCTGGGGCTTGCGCCCCAGGCTTTATGCTTACGCCCGCTTCGCGGGCTCAATAATGTACGCCTGCTTCGCAGGCTAAGAGATTAGTGCGTGGTGAGAAATCAAATTGCTCTGTGTCTACCACGTTGACTGGAGTTTGACTTATCTCGACTTGGACCAGCAACACGCTTCAAAATACGTAAACTACTCATTAATATGGCTTTCGAGGTTTTCCACGCATAGTCGTAGAGGCGGCATATCGCTTGCTGCCGGCGTATGTGCCCCTCCTCCTGCTCTCCCCGAGCAAATGTATTGGAGACTCAAACTATGAAGAAAAATGAATTCTCAGAGCTCACGTCGAACCTGCTGATCTTTGGCGCGGTCTCGCTCGCGTTTGCACCATTCCTGCTGGGCGACCGCCTGGTCCCGCTCGTGACGAGCTTAATGCAAGAGGGCGGGATGATGATCGACCAGTTCGGCAACTACCTGACCTGGCTAGTCTCTTAACCCCCGCCCTTCTCGAAGTTAAATCTATCTACGACTTGCTTACAACGTTGCCCTCTACATCGTAGATCGTTACCTCCCCAAACGGCGTGACCTGGTCCTTCACCTTCTCCCAATCGCCCACAATCACGACAGCCGCGCGATAAGTGTCGAAATACTTTGCCGCCACTCGCTGAATGTCTGCTGTCGTCAGCGCTTCGATCTTCGGTCGAAACTCGTTGATAAAGTTCTTGTCGAGATCGTACGTGTAGATCGTGCTGATGCGACCCGCGAGACCAAGCTGGCTCGCGAGCTCGACGGAGAAGTTTCCGGTGCTGTATTCCTTCGCCGCACTCAGCTCTTCATCAGTCACCGGCAACACACGCATCCGATCGAGCTCGTAAAAGATCTCGAGCAGGGTTGGACCAGTCACCTCGTTGCGCACGAAAGCGCCCGCTAAAAATGATCCCGTCTTCGCACGAGTATTTGACGAGCTGAACGGCGAATAGGTATAACCCTTCGTCTCGCGGATGTTGCGCGTCAGTCGCGAATAGAACGAGCCGCCGTAGATCGTATCGGCGGTGCGAATCGCAAAATAGTCTTTGTCTTTGCGTGGGATACTCGTGTTGCCGATGTAGATGGCCGACTGGATCGAGCCCGGCCGGTTCACAAAATAGATCTGACGCTTGTCACGCTTCGGCACTGGCGGGTTCTCATCCGGCGGCACCGTGCCACTCTTCCAACTACCAAACGCCTTCTCGATTTCCGCGAACGTCTTTTCAACGTCGATATCGCCGACGACGATCAGGTGAGCGGCGTTTGGGATGTAATACTTGGTAACAAACGCGCGCAGATCGTTTCGCGTGAGCGCGTTGATCGACTTCTCATCCGGCACGACGAAACTGTACGGGTGATTTCCGAATACAGCCTTCTGGAAACGCTCGTTGACGAGAAAACCCGGATCCGCACGGCCGGCGCGAATCTGCTGGATCGTGTTTTCCTTGGCCAGCTTGACTTCCGTTTCCGGGAACGACGGGTGTTGGGCCACGTCGCTCATCAAGTCAAACAGTCGTGTGGAAAACTCTGATAACGACGTAGCAGTCATCGTCGTCGAGTCGGCATCGCTGCCGAGTCCGAGTGAGCCGCCGATCGAGCGCAGCTCTTCCTTGATCTGTATGCTGGTGCGCGTGTCAGTGCCTTCGTTTGCGACTGCTGCCGCGATCTGCGCGATGCCGGGATGCGCCTCACGATCGCTGGCTGTCGTTGCTGATCGAAACGTCAGCATCGCAGAGATTTTGGGGACATTTGGCAGCGGTGCAAGCACGACCGTCAGTCCGTTGCCGAGTTTCTTCTCGGTAATCTTGGGAAGGTTCAGGGGCCGCGCCGCGCCGGGCGGTGGCGGCGTCTTCTGTTGTGCGAATGCCGTAGCTGTGAACAATATGATCGCGAGTAGTGTTTTCATCTCGATACCTCTCGGAGAAATCCGTTTTAAAATCCGCGTTTATCCGCGTTACTGGCCTTTGCTTCGGGAACGCGATCGATCACCGTGCGATTCGTCGATACGAGATACTTCGCGGCGGCAGCTTTGACCTGCGCCGCGGTGACGTTCTCAAACGGCGTCAACAACGAGTTGATCTGCTGCGGATCGTCGCGGAAGATAGCCAGCGCTGATAGCAAGTGGGCTTTGCCCATGCTCCCCTCGAGCTGGCTATAGAAGTTCGATCGGTAACTGACCTTTGCATCTGACAGCTCTTTATCAGTTATGCCTTTCGACGTGATGTCCGCGATCACCGCATCCATCTCCTTGATGATCTCGTCTGCGGTGTGTCCGGGCTTGTACGTTGTGCGCGTAGTCGAGATCATCGGACCGGTATAGTCAAACTCGTTACCGAAGTAGTTGAGCCCGCCGGAGAGATCGAGGCTCAGCTCTTTCTCTTTCACGAGGCGTTGATACAAGCGAGAGCTCTCGCCGACCTGCAGGATTCGGATCAGCAGCGCCATTGCCGGAAAGTCAGGCGAGTTTTGCGGTGGCATATGATAGCCAATTGCGAGCGCGGGCAGGTTCGCGAGCTTGTCAGTCTGCGAAACACGTTTCTCTTTAGTTTGCGGCGGCTCAGTTAGATCGGGGCGTGCCGGCATCGGCTGGCTGGGAATACTCGCGAAGTGTTTCTCGACCATCTTCTTCACGTCATTCACGTCAACATCGCCGACGATCGTTAACACGGCATTGTTTGGCGCGTAATACGTCTTGAAGAAATCGCGCACGTCCTGGATCGTTGCGGCATTGATCTCGGCGAGATCACCGTAACCGTTGTGCGAGTTGTTCCACTTGGTGAATGCGTTTGCCCACAGGCTGATCCACTCGAAGAGCTGGTAAGGCTGGTTCAGCACGTTTACGCGAACCTCTTCGCTCACGACTGCCTGCTGGTTTTTGAGGTTCTCCTCGCTGATGTCGAGCGAGCGCATGCGATCGGATTCGAGCCATATGCCGAGCTCCACGCGATTGCTGGGCATCGTCTGGTAGTAGTTTGTGTAATCAAAATCTGTGTGGCCGTTCAAACTGCCGCCGTTCGCTTCGACGAACTTCGCGTGCTCAAACTTCTTCACGTTCGCGGAACCCTGAAACATCATGTGTTCGAAGAGATGCGCGAAGCCCGTGCGGCCTTTGGGCTCGAGACGCATGCCGACGTTGTAATAGACGGCGACCGTCACGACTGGGGCGATGTGATCTTCTGAGATCACGACCTTCAGGCCGTTCGGAAGTTTGTAATAGACGACCGGAATGTTGAGCGGTTTAGCCTGGGCATGAGATACGGTGGAGACGTTGGCTATCAGCAGGAGCGCCGATAGGCAGGTCACGAGTAAGCGTCGCATATTTGGGAGTCCTCACTTTGAAGCGATAAAAATTAAGAGACGGAGACTGATCAATTACCCGAAAAAACGAAATGAGCTACGCAGATTTGGATGAAGGTCGTTGTCACCCGCAGTGTAGCGTACTACGTGATGAGTTGTCATAAGGTTTCTGATGGAGTTTCGAAAAACTGAATCCAGGTCACTCCTTCTTTGCGCCTTTGCGTGAAGCTTTCGTTGAGCCCTACAATGACGGGTCTTATGTTTTGGATCAAAAGTACCGGCGTTCTGTTCGTTGGTTTGTTGCTGTTACTAGCTGTTACAGCGAAGACTCAGAAGATGCAACGCATTCCCACCGGAAACTGGGGCGGCCAGCACATTAATATGAAGGTCGGCGCGAAGTCGGCGACGATCGAGTACGACTGCGCGAGTGGCGTGATTCAGGGACCGCTGGTCGTCGATCGCGACGGCAATTTCAACCTGCGCGGTACGCATCGCATGCAACGCGGCGGGCCCGTGCGCGCTGACGAGACGCCGCAGGACCATCCGGCGACTTACACCGGATCGATCAAGGGCAATACGATGACGCTCAATCTCAAACTCGGCGATTCAGACTCGGAAACGTTCACGTTGGAGAAGGGGAAAGAGGGCGATCTTTTCAGGTGTAAGTAGAATGCAGGGAGTAGCACGAAAGTTTTTTATCAAGGGTGACGTTCAGGGAGTCGGGTATCGCTTCTTCGCGCAACGAGCAGCAGCGCGGCATCAGGTGGTCGGGTACGTGCGCAACTGCGCTGATGGAAGTGTTGAAGCATTCGCGGAGGGACCGGCGAGCAGCGTTGAAGCTTTCAAACACGACCTTGCGACTGGACCACAGTGGGCCGTAGTCGATCAGGTTGAAGAGATAGTTCTGGAGCCGACGGGCACTTATTCTGCGTTTAGGATTGAGAGATAACTGTAACGATGGACCATCTAAAATCTTTGATTCGCGAAGTGCCGGACTTTCCCAAGCCCGGCATCAATTTTTATGACATCACGACGTTGTTGAAGCATCCCGAAGGTTTGCGCAACACGGTCGACGCGCTGGCTTCGGAATTTGAAGGTGAGAAGGTTGATTCAGTGATCGGCATCGAGGCGCGTGGATTTATTTTTGCGCCGGCCCTCGCCTATCACCTGGGCGCGGGTTTTGTTCCCGTTCGCAAACCTCGCAAACTTCCGGCGGAGTGCGCGTCGATCTCTTACGATCTCGAGTACGGGCAGGACACGTTGCAGATCCATCGCGACGCTGTGGGTGATGGACATCGCGTGATCATCGCGGATGATCTGCTTGCTACCGGCGGCACAGCACGCGCTGTTGTTGATCTGGTCGAGCAGCTTGGCGGCGTAGTGGTGGGGCTTGTGTTTGTGGTCGAGCTCGAATTCCTCCCCGGCCGCGAAAAGCTTACCGGCTACGACGTCCGTTCTTTGATCAAGTACCAATCGTAATCTCACGGATTACCATGATACGATTCACACCTGTGCTCCCGTAGCTCAGCTGCCTAGAGCGCTCGCCTCCTAAGCGAGAGGTCGCGCGTTGGAATCGCGCCGGGGGCACCATTTCCAGCTTTCTTTTCATCCCTAGAAAAGCTAACGGCTTCGCACACCATCAAGAGCGCGAAGCCGTTACTCATACTGACGAGTTTGTCTAGTTACTGATCTCGTCTGCCATGTGTTTTGCAAAACGCTGGGCCAGACCGGGTGTTGAGCCACTCATAATGACTACAAATCTTCCCTTACGGAAGAACAGATTGGTTTGACCGTCTTTCGAATGACGATCGTTAAGACTCATATA
>DATHTI010000400.1:0-6094 GCA_035463335.1 Pyrinomonadaceae bacterium
TATATCCGCGAATATCGAATTCATGATCCGCCTCATCCGTGGTTAAGTCTTACTCGTAACGCAGCGCCCGGAGAGGATCCACTTTTGTAGCCCGTCTCGCCGGCACCAAACACGCGATCAACGCCACCACCGCCAACAAGATCCCGATAAACGCGAACGTCCAGGGATCGCGCGGCTCAACACCAAACAGCATGCTCGTCAAACTCTCGAGATACTTCGTCAACACGTAAGCTGCGACTAACCCGATCGCGATGCCAACAAGCGTCAGCACCATTCCCTGTCGCACCACCATCATCAGCACCTTGCGTCGATCGGCGCCGAGCGCCATGCGAATCCCGATCTCGTGCGTGCGCTGCGACACCACGTAAGCCATCACGCCATACAATCCGATCGCCGCGAGCTGTTGCGCGATCAATCCGAAGAGCGTCAACAGCTTCGCAAACATTCGCTCCATCGAGAGTGTTTCATCTGCTTGTTGCACTTGCGTGCGGATGTTACTCAGCGGCAGGTTGCTATCGACTTCGCGCATCGCCTGTCGTATGCCCGCGATAGTTGCCGCGGGATCGCCAACGGTGCGCACTTCGAAGGTCGCAAAAGTCATCCGGCGTAACACTTGTCGCCATGATTGATAGACCGTCGGCTGGATCCTGTCTCGCTGGCTGGTGTATTTCGCGTCGCGTGCAACGCCGACGATCTCGATCTCGTCCGGTTTGGTCGGTTCAAATCCGAATCGTTTTCCGATAGGGTTTTCATTCGGAAAGTGAGCTTTCACAAACGCCTGGTTGACGATCGCAACGCGTGGGGCGCGCGCGTCGTCCTGCTCAGTCAGACCACGGCCCATGAGCAACGGGATCTCCATCGTGCTGAAAAAGTTCTCGCGAACAGAATGCATCTTCGCGTCGCTGGCAACCGGCTTGCCGTCTGATCCGATCACACCGGGCAGGTAGACTGAGCTGGTCCAGGAGCTCTGACTCAACAACGGGCTGCGTGAAAAAGTAACGGACTGCACGCCGGGTACTGCTTCAAGGCGACTAAAAGATCGCAGGTAAAGATCGGCGAGTTTCTCGTTCTCGTACCCGAGCATGCTCGGCTCCACCCTGAAGAGCAGCAGGTTGTTTGCATTGAATCCCATGTCGACGTGTTGAAGATTTCGGAGCGTGCGGATAAGCAGCCCCGCGCCGATCAGGAGCAACACCGAAAGCGATACCTGGACCACAACGAGCGACTTGCTCAGCCACGACCGGCCAATTCCACTCGAGCTGCGACCCGCATCCTTGAGCGCAGGTGTCAGGTCAAGATCAGTCGCACGCAGCGCGGGCAGGATGCCGAAGATGATTCCGGTGAGAAATGAGAGACCGAGCGTGAAACCAAGCACACGCAGATCGAGACTCGGATTGAGAGCAGTCATCTCACGCCCGCCCCACTCAGTCACGATCAGGAGGCCGTCTTTGATCCACAGCGCAAAGAGCACTCCGAGCGCGCCGCCCACCGCGGCCAGTAAAACGCTTTCCGTCAACAACTGCCTGACAAGGCGCCAGCGACTCGCGCCCACAGCAAGCCGGACTGCGATCTCCTTCCTTCGTGACGACGCGCGTACCAGCAACAAGTTCGCGACGTTTGCACACGCAATCAGCAGCACGATACCAACCACTCCGGCTAATAACCGCAACGGCGACTCGAGCCAGCGACGCGAATTCATCTCGCCCTGGCTGCCGGACTCGACACCGAGCCTCGGTAGATCCTTCGGATCAAGCGTGCGCAGTGCGCTTCCCGCGTCTGTCTTACGCATCGCGCGGTGTTCGAGCACTGACTGCTGGAATGGACCAGCCAGACTTGCTTCCGCCTGGGCGAGTGTGGCGCCGGGTTTGAGCCGTCCCATCAACCGCAGCCACCAGATGCCCGCGCCCTCGAGGTTGCTGCTTTTAGCATTGATCTGCGGCTCCCATGCGAGCGGCAGCGAAACATCCAGCGAGCTCCCGACTTGTGCGGTCCCTGCGAAGCCTGGCGGAGTGACACCCGCAATCGTGAAAGCAACGTTATTAATATTGACTTGCTTACCTATGACCGCCGGATCCGAATTAAAACGGCCAGCCCAGAAGCGATGACTGAGGACCGCAACGGGAGTCGCAGCCGCGTTGTCGTCCGCGTCGGTAATCGTGCGGCCGATCAACGCAGGCACACCGAGCGCGCTGTAGTAGTTGCCGGAGACGACCTGGGCAGTTGCGACCTCTGCCTGACCGCCCGCGTTGAAATTGACCTCCATCGGTGAGAACGCAAAGACGTCAGAAAGCGCTTCCTGCTCCTGGCGCAGGCGCGTCAGTGTTTGCAGGGGAAACGAAGTGCCGACGGTGAGGCCCGTCGCCCGATCCATTATGTTGCTGCCGTCGTAACTGCCTGGTCCAAATACTTTGCCGTCCCAGCTCGCCTTCAGTAAGACCAGTTGCTCCGGATCCTTCACCGGCAGCTTCTTCAACAGCACGGCATCGACGACACTGAACAAGGCAGTGTTTGCGCCAACGCCGAGCGCGAGCGTCAAAACTGCGATGATTGTGAAAGCCGGTTGCTTCACCAGGCCGCGCAATCCATAGCGGATATCCGTGAGAATCGATTTCATATCAGTGTCATCCGTGGTTAAGTTTTATTCGGATCGCAGCGCCTCGAGCGGATCGACTTTCGTCGCTCGTCGCGCCGGAACCCAACACGCCAGCAAAGCAACGCCAACCAGCAACACAGCAATCACCGCAAACGTCAACGGATCGCTCGCACTGATCCCAAACAGCAACCCTTTCAACAGCCGCGTGAAAGCAACAGCCGCCAGCAATCCGACTGCAACACCAACGATCGCCAGTCTCAATCCCTGTCCGAGGATCAACTTCAAAACATTCGACGTTTGCGCACCGAGAGCGAGACGAATGCCAAACTCATTCCTGCGGTTCGCGACGTTCAGCGACATCACGCCGTAAATTCCCGTCAACGCCAGCAACAACGCGGTCGCAGCGAAACCAACGAGCAGCGAATTGGTGAGCCGGGTAGTCACGAGCGAGCGATCCATCGCCTGCTGGATCGTCCTCACATCGGAGAGTGGAAGCTCTGGATCGAGTTTCGCCACTTCCTGCCGGATACCGGCAACGAGCGACGTGGGATCAATCGAACTGCGCACGACGAGCATCGTCTCGCGCCGGATCCACTGGCTGTACGGGCGATACACGTAGGGCCACGCCTCTTCGTCGAGCTTGCGGTTTTTAACGTTTGGAACGACGCCGACGATCGTCAGCCATGGTCCATCACCGATGCGGATGCGTTTACCGACGAGATCGCCTTTTGACGAATACATGCTGGCGAGCTTCTCATCGACGATCGCGACTGGCTGAGATTTTTCCGTGTCAGACGATTCGAACCCACGACCTTTGAGCACCGGCATGCCCATCGCCGCGAAGTATCCGGTGGTTGTGCTGCGCAGCCATGCAACTTTCGATTGTTGCTGTTCGAAGCCTTCCACGGTGAATGGCCCACCCTGGCCGTCGCCGCTGAACGGTACGACCGAGGACAACTCCACCGCCTCCACGCCCGGGAGATTGCTTACCCCCGCGCGAACCTGGTTGTAAAAGCTCTCAACCTGCGGTTTCTCTTTGTATTTCGTTTCGGGTAGCGACACACGCGCCATCAACACGTTCTCGGCGCGAAAGCCCGGATTTATGTTGAGCAGGTTGCGGAAACTCTGAACGAAGAGAGCTGCGCCGATCAGCAGCACGAGCGAGAGCGCGAGCTGCGAAATGACGAAGGCATTGTTCAGTCGTTTGTTCGCGCCTGAGCCGGAACCACGTGCGCCTTCCTTGATTGCGTCCTGCAAATTGATGCGACTGGCCCGCAGCGCCGGAGCCAAACCACACAGCACGCCGGTGAGCAGCATGATCGCGACTGTAAAGAGCAGAACAGTTCCATCAACTCGCGCGGCTTCGACGTGCGGTATTTGCGAGGACGCGAAGCTCTTTAGTGCAGTCACGATCCAGACAGCCATCACTACTCCGACAACCGTCCCGAACACCGACAGCAAAAGACTTTCGGTTAGTGTCTGTCGCGCAATTCGTGTCGCACTCGCGCCGAGAGCTTGTCGCACCGCGATCTCACGTGTACGCGCTGACGCACGTGCGAGCAGCAGGTTGGTGAGATTCGCACACGCGATCAGCAGTACGAGCGCGATCGCGCCCAGCAACAAGAGCAGGGGCCGTCGCACCTCACCAACGATATGTTGCTGCAACGGCAACATGAACGTGGTCACACTTGAATCGGGTGTGCCGTCGTCAAGCCGCTTGTCGTAGTCAGCAGCGTAGGCTGCATACAGGGCATTTATTTCTTTTTCTGCTTCTTCGCGAGTTGCGCCGGGGTTCAAGCGGCCAACGGGTAAAAGGTTGTAGGAAGTTGCATCTTGCGGATCGAGGCCTTTCGGCACCCACAATTGCATGTGACCTGAAATATTCGCTCGCTCAGCAGGATCGGGAAAATCAAAATCGGGAGGCATGATTCCCACGATCGTCACCGGCGCACTATCAAGATTAATTGATCGTCCGACGATGTTTGGGTTTCCACCATAGCGACGTTGCCACAACGCATAGCTGAGTAGCGCGACGTGATTGTTGCCCGGAGTGTCTTCCTGCGGCGTAAAAACTCGGCCGTACAAGGGCTCACGTCCCAGCACTTCGAAGTAGTTGAAGGTGACGATTGCACCCGGCACCACTTCAGGCTCGCCGCCGCCGGTGATTGAGAAGTTACCGGTTTCATATGCAGCCAGCCCCTGGAACGTGCGTGTGCGATCGCGATAGTAAGCAACCATCGCGTCGTTGAGATCGAAGTGTTTCAATCCCTTCGCCGGCGCGGAATGCCAGAACGTCATCAACCGCTCCGGATCCTTAGCCGCGAGCGGCTTCAACAACACCGCATTGACAACACTAAAGATCGCAGTGTTGGCCCCAATCCCCAGCGCCAGCGTCAACACAGCAATCACCGTGAACGCGGGCTTCTTTAACAACCCACGCACCGCAAACCGAATGTCTCTGGTCAATAAATCCATTGTTAGATCCGTGAAAGCACGCCCTGTTAAATCCGTGTAAGCAAAGCCCTGTTAAATCCGTGTAAGCAAAGCCCTATCCAACGCCGAAGGCGTTCGCTAATTTCAGCCCAAGGTTGGAGCGAAGCGACAACCTTGGGTTAGCTTTAGAAAAATCGTTTACAACCCTGAAAGGGTTCGGCAACTAGCGAACCCTTTCAGGGTTCATTGTTTTTTTGTTTTCTGACCCGTGGTCCTATTCGTATCTAAGCGCTCCAAGCAATGGTCCTATTCGTACCGAAGCGCCACCAACGGATCTACTTTCGTCGCGCGTCGCGCCGGCAGGAAACACGCCAGCAGCGCCACGACAAACAAAGTCCCTGTGACGATCGCAAACGTACTCACGTCCGTTGCGCTTACCTGGTAAAGCAGCGTGCTCAACAGGCGCATCAGACCAAACGCTGCGCCGACACCAATGCCAACACCCAGTAGCGCCAAAACCAATCCCTGCTTCAAAATCATCTTGAGAATGTCAGACGGGCTCGCGCCGAGCGCCATGCGTACGCCGATGTAATGCGTCTGCTGGCTCACGGAATACGACACGACGCCGTAAATCCCAATCGACGCGAGCAACAACGCGACACCCGCAAAGATGCTGATTAGCAACGCCGGAAAACGTCGCATGAACGACGCCGGCGTCTGCGCGATCATCTCGTCCATCGTGCGTACGTTGAGGATCGCGGCGTCAGGCTCGAGATTACGAACCTCACTCCGAATCGCCGCGGCAACGGCAGTTGGATCCGTGTTAGTACGCGCGACGAGATTCGCGAATGTCGAGGAGCTCTGCCGGAACGGGTAGTACAGCACCGGCCTGAGCGCTTCATCGATTCCCGTGATCTTCACATCGCCGACGACACCGACGATCACATCCCCATCACCTTGTATCGATGTATCCTTGAGCCGCAGTCCGACCGGATCACGCCCGGCAAACATGCGATCCGCAATCGTCTTGCCGAGGATCACGACGCCGGGCTTGTCAGGCCCGTCACG
>DATHTI010000401.1:0-3523 GCA_035463335.1 Pyrinomonadaceae bacterium
AGCGTTGCTGGCTGATGACTGGGATCGAGTTGCGGAAGTGATGAAGCAGGCTTATCCGCAGCGAAAACGGTTGGCGCCCACGATCACGACGCCACAGATGGATATGCTGGTTGAGAAAGCGCTCGCCAATGGAGCCGAGGCTGCAAAAGTTTGTGGCGCGGGTGGCGGCGGCTGCATCGCGTTTCTGTGCAAATCCGGGCGCCGCAAAGATGTCGAAGCCGCACTGGCAGCAGAAGAAGGCGTGGAAGTGCTCGACTGGAAAATCGCTTCTGAGGGTCTTACCGTCAAATCGGATTGAAAATCCGTGAAATCTGTGGTTAACCGCCTTCGGAGCGTTGCTTCGCGGCAGCAGAGAGGGCCGCAAGGCGGGCAACTTTTTGCTGGAATGTCTCGCCAGGAACGGGACCGGTATCGACGACGCCGCAGTAAGTCGATCGTTTAAAGAGCGTTCGGTCGGCATTGCCCGTCGGCTTGTGCGCAGGCGCGGATGATGCAGCAGGCGGTGCAGGTGCGGCTGCCGGTGGCGCCACTTCCTGGTCGGGTGCGAGTGATGTCAAAACCTCGGTAACCTCAGCCGCCGAGGGCGCTTCACCACCTTCTTCAGCGCGTTGCTTCGCTGCCGCTGACAACGCCTTCAACCGTGCCACCTTCTGCTCGAAAGTCTCACCTGCAACTGGCCCGGTATCTTTAACACCAGCATACGTCGAGCGCTTGAAGAGCTGACGATTCGGGTTCTCGCCGAGTTTGTGTCCTCCCGCCGGTTTCGCCGGCGCGGCGGGCTTCGCTGCCGCTGGTGCTGCGGCTTTCGGCGCGGCTGCTGCGGGCGCTGCGGCTTTCGCGGGCGCAGGCTTCGCCGCCGCATGACCGTGATCGCCAACCGCAGTCTCGACCATCACGTAAACACCGCGTGCTTCGTCGCGCTTGATCACCGGCAACGTGCCACCCGCTGCCTGTAACAATGCCGTCAGCTCAGCTTCAACAAACCGGTGCTGCTTGTTCGGATCGCGCACGTGGCCCAGCGGCGGACCCATGTAAAGCGTCCCGCACGTCTGGCACTTGGACAAAACATCGTCACCGCGCAAATGAATCTCCGCAGGCTCACCCGCGGTTCGCAACTGCTTCAAGTGACCGTTGCAGAGTTTTCCCTTTTCATTCTTCTCGTTGCAGACGGTCTGTGCATTCGTGATCCGCTTGGGGACGGCGACGGTTTCAGTTGCTGACATGACGGAGCGCATTGTACACGAAATCCGTGTTATTAGTGTTTGCCGGTGGCTAACTTTAAGAATCTCATTAGCCGGGTCTGGGGAAAACTCCCGGCACGAATGCGTCGCTGGTCGATGCGTCTCGCGCACGCGCGCTTCACCGTCACGGCCGGCGCCGTAATCTTCAACGACAAAAACGAGGTGCTGCTCTTGAAACATCGTTTTCGCGCGGGCAGCGGCTGGGGTTTGCCCGGCGGCTTCATGGAAACTGGCGAACAGCCGATAGACGCGTTGCGACGCGAGCTGCGCGAAGAGATTGGTCTCGAAGTTGACGACGTGAAAGTGTTAGCCGTGCGCTCGTTCAGTAAACCGCAGCAAGTCGAACTGCTGTTTCGCGGTCGTGCGAATGCAGACGTCAAGCCGCTGAATATGGAAATCGAGCGTGCGGAGTGGTTTGCGATTGACGCCTTACCGGAAGGTTTACCGCGCGACCAGCGACTTTACATCGAACGTGCTGCGAAAACTGAGTGAATTGATGTATGCTGCGCACCGAAAATCACCCAGCAACAAACAGGAGAACCGCATGGTCGAGCTGATTCCTTCCCAAGACGCTGTAATGCAGATTCTGAAGCGCACTGGAGCGTTTCGTGAGGGCCATTTTCAGTATCCGAACGGCAAGCACTCGCCACACTATTTTCAGATGCCACTCGCCTTTCGCTATTACGACACGGCGCGTGTGCTGGCCGTCGCGCTGAGCCGTAAGTTTCGACTTGAGAAGGACATTTCGAGCCAGTTGCCGAAGGTTGCGGTGATCAGTCCGAGCTCGGGCGGCATTCCGGTCGCGTTCGGTGTTCGCGATGCACTCAACGCCGAACAGATCTACTGGGCAGAGCAGGAGCAGAATAAGCGCCAGTTTCGCCAGTATGTAAACCAGGGTGAAGTTAATCCGTGCATCATTGTTGACGATATCATTCGCAGCGGCCACGCGATCGAAGAGACAGCAGAACTGGTGAAGACGCTCGGCTCTAGGGTCATCGGCTGTGGCGCGATCGTGCGTTTCGACACCGCGCCGAGTGAATTTGAGGGTGGGCCGATCAAGTCGTTGATGGATTTCGATGTGAAGATGTACGAGAACGATCAGGAGTGTACGGAGTGTAGGGAAGGCGTCAAGCTCGAACACGTGCGTTTTTAACCACAGATTACACTGATATTAAATCCGATTTTTAATCCGTCTTATCTATGGTTAGATTTCGTGCCGGTTGGCGAGCGCTTTGTCCATCGTGACCTCGTCAACGTATTCGAGGTCACTTCCCACCGGCATTCCCATCGCAATTCGAGTCACGCGCAGGCCCAGTGGTTTTAATAAGCGGCTGATGTAGTTGGCGGTGGCTTCGCCTTCAGTTGTCGGATTTGTCGCGAGTATTACTTCCCTCACGGCCACACCATCGTTATTTTCCGGTTTCAATCGAGGCAGTAGATTCGCAAGCTGGAGCTCGCTTGGTCCAATGTGACGGATCGGTGAAAGACTTCCGTGCAACACGTGATAGACGCCTTTGAAACTCCGCGTCTTCTCAACAGCCACGAGACTGTGCGGCTCCTCAACCACACAAATCACTGAATGATCGCGCGCCGTCGACGCACAAAAACGGCACGGATCAACTTCAGTAAGGTTGTTGCAGATCGAACAGAGAACGATCCGCTGTTTCACTTCACGCAACGCCGCAATCAGTCGCTCGAGATCAGCCTCAGGCGCGCGCATGATGTGAAACGCCAGCCGTTGCGCTGACTTGTGGCCAATGCTCGGCAGGCGCTTCAGTTCGTCAATTAATCTGGTAACTGGCTCGGCGTATTCCAACATCGCTGATTAGAACTAACCAAACAAGCCGCCGAGCCCCGGCGGCAGCATGCCACCGATCTTGCCCTTCATCGCTTCATCAACTTTCCGGTTCGCTTCGTTGATCGCCGCGAGGATCATGTCCTGAAGCATCTCGACGTCGCCATCCTTAACGGCTTCCGGATCGATTTTGAGCCCTATGATTTCATGATTGCCTTTCATCTGCACCGAGACGACGCCGCCACCCGATGAGGCATCGACGCGCAGCTCCTCCATCTCCTTCTGCATCTTCTGCTGCATTGACTGCGCCTGCTTCATCATCTGTTCGATGTTAAATCCACCCGGAAATTTCATCACTCCACCTCGCCAATAAAAGTTTCACTCATCCTACCTTAAATCGGTGTAATCTGCGTAATCTGTGGATACTGACAAGACCCAAACCGATCGAAAACTGGAAGCGCAAATCAATCTTTACTACGATTTGCGA
>DATHTI010000402.1:0-2933 GCA_035463335.1 Pyrinomonadaceae bacterium
GGCGACTTGGGGCGGCCACGGAGGGCCGCCCCTACAGTTCGCTCCGCATGGCCTGAAACACTACTCGTTCCGCAGCGCTGTCGTTGGGTCCAGGCCCGCTGCTCGTAACGCCGGGAGCCAGGAGGCGAGAAACGCGATCACCAGGAACAGCACCGCGACTGATGCGAACGTCACCGGATCCGTCGGCTTGACCTCGACGAGCATGCTCGCCAACACGCGTGTGAATGCAAACGACGCGAGCAGGCCGATCACGATGCCAATCACGCTCAAAAAAAGCCCCTTCCCGACCATCAAACGGAAGATCCTTGACGGCGCGGCGCCGAGGGCCATGCGTACTCCAATCTCAGCAGTTCGCTGTCTAACTGAAGTTGCAAGCACGCCATACAAACCAACACCCGCAAGCAGCGCTGCGATCGTCGAGAAGACTCCGATCAGCAAAAGCGAAAAGCGTGTCTGCGCCTGGGCCTTGGTCACGAGCGAGTCCATCGGCTGCATCTGATTGATGAACGTTTCCTTACCTAATTTACGAACAACTTCACGCACCGAGCCGGCCAGCGCCCCCGGATCTCCATCCGTTCGCAACGCCCACCACGAAGCCGCCCCGTGGTTCACATACCCGTCAGTGACGTAGATTTGCTCTCGTCCCGGTTCGACCAGCGACGTGTTGCGCTGATGGGCCACTACACCAATGATCTCTCCCCATTGCGCCTCGGGCGTGCGAACGCGAAACAGGATTCGCTTGCCCACAGCAGATTCGTTTGGAAACGCCTTCGCCGCGAGTGCCGAATCAACTATCAGCAGGTTGCGATCAGGCGAGCTGTCCTCCTGTGTAAACGTTCGTCCCGCGAGAAGTGTCGTGCCCATCGCTTCGAAATAACCGGGCAGAACGATCTGAAGATCGGCAGCCTGAAACTTGCTCGGATCGTTTTGCGCTTCAGCCCCACCCCAACGCACCGGACTAAACCCACCGGCGAGCGGCAATGGATTGGATGCCGTCACACTGTTCACACCCGGGAGCGCATCAAGTTGCTCGCGAAGCTGGCGCTTGACCGTCTCTCGCTCCTGCGGGGTCTCGCCGAGGTTGCCGAGCAGTTGAAACGTCAACAGCCCGCGCGGATCAAAACCCATATTCACGCGTTGAATGTTCATGAACGTGCGGAACATCAACCCCGAGCCAATCAGTAGTACAAATGCAAGCGCAACTTCCACCACTACGACCGCATTACGCAACCCGGCCGCACCGAGCGCGCCGCTACGCCCAGCCGCGCGTAGTGTGTCCATGAGATTTGGTTTCGCAGTGCGAAGCGCCGGAATCATCCCGAAGATTACGGCAGACAACAGTCCGGCTAACACAGCAAATCCCAACACCTTCAGATCGATGCCGATCGCATTCAGGCGCGGCAGATTCTCCGGCGCGATCAAAAGCAGTTGGCGAATACCTAAATATGCAAGCCCCACTCCAAGAATTGTTCCGAGCGCGGCCAGAACGATCGCTTCCGCCAGTGTTTGACGAACTAACTGCCACCAACCAGCACCGAGTGCGGCCCGAACAGCGAGCTCTCGTTCACGTGCCGAAGCTCTCACGAGCATCAGATTCGCAACGTTCGCACACGCAATCAGTAGCAGGAAAATGACCGAACCCATGAGCGCGAGGATCGTCGGGCGAACTTCGTCTACAAGGTGCTGCTTCATCGGCACGAGTTGTAAATATTGCCCGGCTGTACGCGCGATTGTGTTTTCGTCGCGAATCTTCTGAACAATCGTTTCGACTTCGGCCTGCGCTGCTCCGATCGAGGCGCCGGGTTTGAGCCGGCCGATAACACGCCACTGCACGTTGTTGCGGTTGGCTACATCGTAGGGAATGCGCCCGGCAATCCAGATACTCGGAAACTGTTCCTGATTCGCTTTCGGCGGAAACAGTAATTCAAAACCCGGACCCAGAACGCCTACGATGGTTGGTGGTGGTCCAAACGCAGCGGAGACGGGAAGAGTCTTGCCGATTATCGATCGGTCGCCCCCAAAGCGCTGCTGGAAATATTCGTTGCTGAGAATGACCATCGTCGGCAGCGGTGGCGGCGCGTTAGCCGCAGGCGCATTGCCGTCGCCTCCCGCCGGGGGAGCGGGCTGCGGCGTTCCATCGGACTCCTGAAAATCTCGCCCCGCAATGATCGACGCGCCCATCATTTGAAAGAAGTTTGTCGATACTGAGGCCAGGCGGACCCGCTCAGGCGTACCGTCCAGGCCTGGAAGAGTAAAGCGAAACGTCTGGACAGCAGCGAGATCTTCAAAATTGTTTTTTGCGCCGTTGCGCACGTCGAGGAAGTCGACGTTGGAAAGCGGAAAGTCTTTGACGTTCCGTTTCTGCAAATCGCCGCGGACCAGGACCAGCCGCTCCGGATCCTTGTAAGGAAGCTTCCGCAGTAGCACGCCATTCGTGACGCTGAAGATGGCCGTACTCGCGCCGATAGCGAGGGCGATCGTGACGACGACTGTGATTGTGAACACAGGGCTCTTGCGCAGCGTGCGAAACGCGTAGAAGAAGTCGGTTAGCATGTCGGCAGTTTAGACGCTGAGGGGAATTTCAGCCAAGCGAAATTGTGTAGAAACACATCTTCGGATAATGGTTCACGATTTCGTGCATGCGTCAGAATCACGCGTATCTCTGTTCTTCAAACATTAACCACAGATGGCGCGGATTGAAAAACGGATTAATCTCAGATGTGCGACAGCTCCCTGCGGGTTAGCTCGTGCTCGACATTGCCCGTATTCAAGGTTGACACTGGTTCGAAGAGCAGTACATGACATTCCTCGTCCGCCACCGGGCGGTGCTCGACGCCGCGTGGCACGACGATCATCTCACCCTCATTAATCCAGGTACTCTTTTCGCCCGCGTCATCGCGGTACTCCATTTTGAACCTTCCGTTCACGACCAT